>CALBTQ010000763.1 GCA_937967875.1 uncultured Pseudomonadota bacterium | reverse complement strand
CCGAGATCTACACTCTTTCCCTACACGACGCTCTTCCGATCTGTAACACATGATGTTGTCGCTGTACGGATTGTATTGGAACGTGTCGCCGTCGTAGGGCAGATCCACCCGCGAGGGCAGCGTCATCCACGACTCGACGTACCAGCTTACCAGCGTGTCGGTGTTGCCTTCGCGCCAATCGGCCAGCACGCGCGGCCATTGGGCGAGCAGTTGCGGCTGGTCGCCCAGATGAAAGAGCGCGTCGGTGATTTTGGCTCCGTCGATGTTCAGCAGCAGCGGCAGCAGAGGTTCTTCGTCCAAGGCCGTGAGCGCCTGCTCGGTCAGCGTCCAGACATCGATCGCCGCCACCGGGCACAGCGGATCGGTTTCGCAATCGTCGGCCAGCGTCTTGAGCACGCGGTCGATGTCGTGCTTGCCGCTCATCTGCGGCGCGAGCATCGAATCGAACAGGTAGGCCTCGACGTTCTCCCCGTGCCGGCGGATGTACTCAAGCATCAGCCGCGTGCCGTAGCTGTTGCCGAACAGATACAACTTCTCGACGTTCAGCGCGTGCCGCACGTCGTCCAGGTCGTCGACGCTGTCGATGGTCATCATGTAGGCCGGGTTGTATTCCGTAGGCAGCGCGTCCAGGCACTGGCGCACCAGCCGCCGGAACTGCACCTGGTTGCGGTACGGCTCGCCGATCATCTCCGCCGGGCAGGCCAACGGCGTCGAGGAATAGGACGAACCGCGCCCTTCGACGAACAACAAATGAAACGCGCCGCGCAGCTCGTTGGCCAAAATGTTGCGCGGGGCCAGCCGGAACAGCGTCAGGTTGCGCAGGTTCGGGTCGGGGCCGCCCAGGTGCACGGCCAGCACACCGGCGGGATTTTTGGCGTTCGAGGGCACCACGGCGAAGCGGATGGGAATCGTTTTTTCGCTTTCCAGATCGTTGCGGTTCCACGGCGATTGAATCTGGCCGCAACGCGTATCCCAGGGGATGAAGGCCTGGAGGTTCGGTTCGAAAAACGTGGCGCAATCGACCCACTCGATGTCCGAGGGCGGCGGTTCGGGCGTATCGTCGTCGGTGGGCGTCGCATCGTCGTCGTCGCCGTCGGGGCCGGGGCCGAGCGAACCGTCGTCGTCGACGACATCGTCGTCATCGGCCAACGGCGGACGATCGACCTCGTCGTCGGACCCCTGGCAGGCCGCCGCGAGCAAGACGAGCGGCAGCAGCCAAAGCCACCAGCGGATACGTTTGCGGTTCATCATCCCCCGCCGTCAGCGCACCGGGTCGACCGATCCGCCCAGGTGCGTTCTCAACAGGTCGGTCATCAACGCGGCGTCGTCCACGTGCATCGTTTCGCGAATCGAATGCATCGAGAGCATCGGCGCGCCGACGTCGACCGTGGCGATGCCCAGGCGCGTGGCGCTGATCGGGCCGATGGTCGTGCCGCAGGGCAGATCGGCCCGCTGCACGTAGCGCTGCACCGGCGTTTGCGCCGCCGCGCCGCATTGTTCCAGATAGGTCTGCGTGGCCAACGAGGTCGCGTAGCGTTCGTTGGCGTTGATCTTGATCACCGGACCGCCGCCCAGCGTCGGCTTGTGTTTGGGCTCGTGCATGTCCGCGTAGTTCGGATGCACCGCGTGCGCGCCGTCGACGCTCACCAGCAGGCTGCGCGCGATCGCCCGATGCAGCGCCTCGCGCTCGCCGGCCAGGCGTTCGAGCGCCACGTCCAGGAAGGTCGAACCCGCGCCGCGCGCCGTGTTCGAGCCGCACTCCTCGTTGTCGAACAGCACGATCAACGCGCTGGTCGCCGGGTCGGCCGACAGCGCCGTGAGCGCCCGCACCGCGCAATAGCACGAGAGCAGGTTGTCCACCCCGCGCGTGAACAGCAGTTGTTCGTCCAGCCCGCCCAACGCCGGCGGCTGCGCATCGACCACATCCAGGCGATGATCGACGATCGCCGCGGGTTCGACGCCCAATTCGGCGGCGAGCAGTTGCCGCAGCGGATCGCTCTCCAGGCGCTTCTTGTCGCCCAGCGCCAGCAGTGGGCGCATGTGCTTTTGCTTGTCGAGCTTGAGGCCGTCGTCGTTGACCTTGCGGTTGAAGTGGATCGCCAGGTTGGGAATGCGGCAGATCGGCCGCTCGATATGCACCGCGCGCTCGCTCAGGCCGTCGCCGTCGCGCACGACCACGCGCCCGGCGAGGGTCAGGTCGCGGTCGGTCCACGTCGCCAGGATCGGCCCGCCGTACACCTCGACGCCCAGTTGCAGGTAGCCCTCTTTTTCCACCGCCGGGTTGGGCATCAGACGCAGCCCCGGCACGTCGGTGTGCGCGCCGGCGATGCGAAAACCGCTTTCGGCCGGAGCCTTCGCCCCGACGCGCCCGGCCAGCAGCGAGCTGTGGCCGCGCGTGACGAAGAACGCGTCGCCCGGCAGCAACTGCCATTCATCCTCTTCGCGCAACCGGGTGAAGCCGGCCCGCGTCAGTTCCTCGGCGGCCCAGGCGACCGCGTGCATGGCGGTCGGCGAGGCGGCGAAAAAGTCCAGCAGTTGCTTCGCGTCGCTCATGGTTCATCCTTTCGCGGCCCGGCCGGGTCGCGCAAATAGTAAATCGGTTTGTTTTGCGCCTCGTGGTACACGCGCACGTTGATCTCGCCCAGCAGGCCCATCAGCACGAACTGCACGCCGACGAGCGTGAATAAAATGCCGGTGAGGAAAAACGGGTTGCCGGTCATGTCCATGCCGCCGATCAGCTTCATCAACAGCACCGCGATAAAGCTGCCCACGCCGGCCAGCGCCGCCAGCAGCCCGATGCCGCCGAAAATGCGGATCGGCTTGGTCGACCACTTGAGCATGAACACCACCGTCGCCAGATCCAGCAGCACGCGATAGATGCGCCCCATGCCGTACTTGCTGGTTCCCTGCCGCCGCGGATGGTGCCGCACGGGCATTTCCGCCACGCGCGCGCCGACCCACGTGGCCAGCGCCGGAATGAACCGGTGCATCTCGCCGTACAAACGCACGTCCTTGATGATCTCGCGCCGGTACGCCTTGAGCGTGCAGCCGTAGTCGTTCAGGTGCACGCCGGTGATCGCGGAAATCATCCGGTTGGCCACGCGCGAGACGAACATGCGCGGCGCTTCGTCCTGCCGTTTTTGCCGCCAGCCGCTGACCACGTCGTAGCCCTGCGCGATTTTCTCCAGCAGCGGCCGAATGTCGGCGGGATCGTTCTGCCCGTCGGCGTCGAGGGTGACGATGACCGCGCCGCGCGCGGCGTCGATGCCGGCCGAGAGCGCGGCGGTCTGGCCGAAGTTGCGGCGCAAATGCAACGCGACGATTTCGGGAGCTTGCGCGGCCAGGTCGTCCAGCAGTTTGTCCGAGCCGTCGGTGCTGCCGTCGTCGACCAGCAGGATCTCGTAGCGGCGGCCCAGCGGCGCCACGTTCGCGCGCACGTCGGCGACCAGCGCCGCGACGCTTTCCACTTCATTGAATACCGGAACGACGATGGACAATTCCATCGCGGCCGCCTTCTTCGCCATCGGTTCCCCCGCCTGCCGCAAGTGAAAACGTATTGTGCCTCAAACGAGGTTTTTTAACAAGTTCGCAAAAGAAAAAACCCGGCCGCGGGGCCGGGTCGTTTCGGTTTCGTTACGCCTCAGAAGTAAAGGAAGAAGACCGTCAGGCCGACCAGCCCGGCCACGGTCATCGCGGGCAGCAGCAGCCACAGGTCTTTGGCTTCCATGGCGTCCGGGTGCGGGTCGTTGTGCGGCGCAAACTCGCTCATTTCGTGATGTACCCTTCGTTCTTGACCCGCGTGGATTCCGCTTCGCCGCGTAGGCGCTTGATCATCTCCAGCGCGCGCTCACGGTCGAAGCCATCCTGCCCGAGCACCTCGACCAATTCGCCCAGGCCGGTTTCGATGTTGTTGAGCGTCTCGACGTCGTCGCGCACGCGGCTGCGCAGCGCTTCCTGCATGCTGTTGAGCGACGCGGCGAGATTCTTGAATTCGTCTTTTTCGCGCAGTTGCAGGTTGCGCGTATAATTGCCTTCCTTGATCCAGTTCATGTGACGGTTGAAGGCATACACCGGGCCGACCACGCGGTGCGAGAAGCGCACGCCGGACCAGATGGTAAAAGCCACGAACACGAGAATGACCATCAGCATCGCGATGATCGCCCCGTTCAGATCGCTCTGCGCGGACTCGGTCGGCACCGGCTCGTTGCCGCCGACCATCAGAATCAAAATGCCCGCGGCGCCCAAGGCGACAATGAAGACCACAAGCAGCGCGACGTACTTGCTCTGGAACTGCTTATCGATGAAGTACCGTCGACGGCGGTTCTGGCCTTGCTGATTCATCCCATTCCTCCTGAGAAAATGAAGCCCTCACGAGCGTTCTATATTCTACGGTTCGTCGGCCTTGTCAATTGGCTCAATCGATTGTCAGTTTGAAACGGTCGATCTCGCGCCGTAAATCCGGATCGGTGTGCAGCAGCTCGACCAACGCATCCACGGACTCCTTGTCGTAGGTTTTGCCGGCCTCGTTCCGGAAAAACGCAACGACCTCCGCTTCCTTGTGCGCCTCGCGATAGGCCCGGCGCACGATCATCGCCACGAAGGAATCGGCCAGACCCAGAATCATCGCCTCGCGCTGGATTTCGCCGTTGGCCAGCCCCTCGGGATAGCCGCTGCCGTCCAGGCGCTCGTGGTGCTGGAAGATCAGCGTGCTCACGTCCCACGGGTAGATGATCGGCTCGACGATCTGCGCGCCGATGTGCACGTGCTCGCGCATGGCCAGCAGATCCTTGTCGCTCAGGTCCTCGCGCTTGGTCAGCAAGTCGCCGGCGATGCCGATCTTGCCCACGTCCAGCAGCGTGCCGGCGATGCGCACCCGCTCGCATTCGTCCTCGGACAAACCCAGCTTGCGCGCCAGGGTCACCGCCAGAATGCTGACCATCGTCGAATGGCCGACCGTATAGGGGTCGCGCGCTTCGATGGCCCGCACCAGCGCCTGAATGGTCGACAGATACGCCAGCTTCAGCCGGATTTCCCCGGTGGCCAGCGCTTCGCCTTCGCGGTGCAACGCTTCGCGCAACGCATGCACCTCGCCCTTGAGTCGTGCGTTCTCCTCCTGGAGCGCATCAACCTTGTTTTGCAGCTCTTCGCACATGTCGCCGCCTCCTTATTCGTCGGCCAACAACGCCTTCTTTTTAATCAACTGCGTAATCGCCACCATATCTTCTTCGGAAAGATTGACGAACTCAACGCCCATGCCGGGATTGCGATTTTTCTTGCCGGGCTTGTACTCGTTGATCCACGCCACCTTGCCCTTCACTTCGACTTTCCGGTCGTCGGTGGGCAGCGTGAAATGCATCTTGATCACCGTGCCCACCGGCAGCGGATTGCGCGTGGCCAGAAAAATTCCGCCGCGGCTGACGTTGGAGGTGTACTCGAACAGAAAGGTGTCTTCCGACAACAGCTCGTAATCGACGCGCGCTTTCAGATGCACGCGGATATCGCGCCGTTTTTCCGCCGAATCCTTCTTCCCTTTTCCACCTTTGGTTTGTCCATCGCTCATAATAGTCTCCCTGCGTCTCGATCGAACCTATTGCACGACAAAATTTTTCTTTGCCCGCTCCATGTCGTCCATCCACCATTGCACTCGATATTGGCCGGGGGTCGTCCAGACCCCGGTGCGCACGATGGCGATTTCGTTTCCGAAAAACTCCATGACAAACCGTTCGTCCACCACCGGCTGGCCCGCCGGATTTTCCACGCGCAAGCGAATCGAATGTTCGCCGGCCGCCTTGTTGACCACGAATGTCAAATACACGCGCTGTAGCCCGGCCGTCGCCGGACCGCTTTGCGTCACCTTGCGCTGTTCCGGCGAAAACGCCAAACCCTCTTCGGTGCGCTCGATGAACCCCGGCGAGGGCGGCAACGGCGGTTGGGTTTCCAGCTTCAGCGCCGCCTGCAATTCGGCGGCCGCCTCGCCCTGCGCGTCGAGCACCCACAGCGCGTGCAGGCACTGGCGCGCGCGCAACACGTCGCCCAGGTACTGCGCGTGCAGCAGGCCCAACCGTTTCCAGACGTCGAGCTGTCGGAAGTCGGCGATCAGCGCCAGCTCCAATTCCTGCGCGGCCATCTCGGCCTGGTCGCGACCGAAGTAAAAATCGGCCATGCGCAGATGTTCGTCGGCGTCGACCTGGTCGCTGTAATTTTCCAACGAAAACACGTCGCGCCGCAAATCGTCGGGGTTTTTGATTTTCGCCCGGCCCGCCTGCGTGTATCGCCGCGAGGCGTCGACCAGATTCATCGCCAGCAGCACGCGGCCGATCAGCAACGAGGGCGTCGGATCGTTCGGATCCAGCGAAGCCGCCGCGAAGTATGCGGTCAACGCCGCTTCGCGATCGCCCTCGCGCTCGACCAGCAATCCGTAATCGACGTACACCTCGGCGGCCAGACTCCGATACGTTTTGTTGTCCGGCTTGAGAATCAACAAGTGCCGCGCCATCTCGCACGCCGTCAGCAGATCGCCGCGGTAATGCAAAATGCGTACGGCCATGCGCACCACTTCCGGCTCGTCGGGCGCAACGTTCAGGGCCAGGCTCAGCTCGCGCTGCGCATCGTCCAGCCGATCGCGCCACAGCCAGAACTCGATCATGATCAAGCGCAGCTCCCACCGCTGCGGGTATTCGTGCACCGCCTGCTCGGCGACCTTGAACGCTTCGTAATGCTGCCGGATTTTCAACAGCGAATAGGCTTGATAAACGCGCGCGTCGTCGCGCATCGGAAAATTGGTCACGCCCACG
>CALBTQ010000762.1 GCA_937967875.1 uncultured Pseudomonadota bacterium | reverse complement strand
ACAACGACGCGTTTGCCGTCAGCGACATCGAAACCAAGCGCGAGGACAAAAGCTACACGCTCTACACGCTGCGCCATTTTCTCAAGGAACTGCCGCCGGGCGGCGAATTGTTTTTCATCCTGGGCAATGACGCCTTCGCCGAAATCACCACCTGGCACCGCTGGCGCGAGGTGCTGCCGATGTGCCATTTCGTGGTCATGTCGCGCCCGGGCAAATCCTTCGCGCAGCCGAGTGACGCCCTGCCCGCCGCCTACGCCGAACGCTACCGCGACCAGGGCGACGGCGTCTGGCGGATGAAAGAAGGCGCGCGGCTGATTTTCCTGCCGGTCACGCCGTTGGAGATTTCCAGCAGCGACATCCGTAAACGCTTGCGCGCGGGCGGCTCGGTGCGCTACCTCGTGCCCGACGCGGCGATCGGCTACCTCGAGCAGCACGGCCTGTACGGCACGACCTCGCCCGGGGCGATCGAAGAATAACTCTTGTTCTTTCTCGTGGTGCGGCTATAATCATTTTGGTTTAAATCGCCTCTGATATTGGATGGGAGGGCCGATCATGAAACGCGTGCTTTTCATAATGTTCATCCTCATAGCTTTCACGTTCGCCTACGCCTGCAATGAAGCGGACGATGACGACGATGACAACGACAACGATAATGCCGACGACGATGATACGGAAGGCGATGACGACACGAGCGTTGACGACGACACTTCCGACGATGATACGGGAGACGATGACAGCATCGACGATGACACGGATATCGATCATGCGCCGGTGATCACCGAGTCGTACTGGGAACCGGACCCGCCCGAATATGGCGAAGTGGAAAGTTTTGGCCTGGTTTGGTACACATACATGGTTTTCTTTGTGTGCGATGAAGACAACGACCTGTTGCCGGACGGAAATTTAGTTTGGGTGCTGGGAGAACCATTCGAGCCGGAGTACCATCCTTTGACCGATTTTCAAGATCCTCCGGAAACGGATTTATCAAATGCCGGAGATTGCCTGCATCCGGTGGAACTGTCGATTATTTATACAATGCTTGAAGAACCGCCATCAGGTGAACATTGCGCGGATTTCTACGTGGAGGACAGCGCCGGCAACCAGTCGGACGTGTTTTCGCCGTGCTTCACGATGCCCTGAGCGGGGAAAAATCGTGGTGATATCCGCACTGTTGCCGCAAAGTGTATCCGCTTGTCTTTTCGAAGCTAAATTGCTAAACTCTCGCCGGTTTTGTTGTTGAGTATCGGGATCGGAACAAGAGCGCAGGGGGTACTATGCGGCTAGTGAAGCTCTTTGCTCTGATCGCGGTGGTTGTTTTCGCACTGTTCGTTTTCCTTCCCGGTTGCGGCGATGAATCCCCGTCCGGCGATGACGACGAGGCGAGCGGCGCCGACGATTATATTGATGACCCTGGCGAGCTGGTGTACGACGGCAGCGCCGACGACGGCAGCGACGATTTTTCCGACGAGGACATGGAACCGCCCCTGGGCGCCAATCCCGCCCTCGGTTACGGCCCCTACAAAGTGCGGCAGTTGTACGTGCCCATCCGCGACGATGTGCGCCCGAGTTCCGCCTTCCTGTTCGTTCCCGAGCTGGACGACGAGGAACGCGAGCCGCTGCCGACCATCATCTGGGGCCACGGCATCTGGTCCAGCGACTGGCCGCGCAATCAGCGCGAGATGTTCATTCGCATGGCCTCGCGCGGCTTCCTGATCGTCTACCCGAACATGGACGTGCCCTTCCCCTTCATGCATCAGGATACGGTGACCAAGGGCGTGGGCACTTACTTGCGGGCCGCGCGGCAGGCGGTGCGCGACGGCTATGCCGATCCGAGATCGGAAGAGCACACGTCTGAACTCCAGTCACCGAATACGATATCG
>CALBTQ010000761.1 GCA_937967875.1 uncultured Pseudomonadota bacterium | reverse complement strand
TCGTATTCGGTGACTGGAGTTCAGACGTGTGCTCTTCCGATCTTTTTCCAAATCGACGTTTTTTTTGATCAGCCGTTGTATTTTCGGCGAGGCGGTTTCCACGGCGACCGAAACTCGGAAGGTTCCCGCCCGCGCCATGAGGTCGATAAATTCCTCATTCAGCAAATCGCCGCGCAGACCGCTCGGAAAACAAATGCCTATTTTCATATTTCTTTCAATTATTCCTTCAAAGATCCTCTTGGCGCGCTCCATGTCCACGTTGAATGTGTCGTCAACAATTTGAATTTCCCGGATCCGGTACTGCTGCACCAAAGTCTCGATCTCGCGCAATACGTTTTCCGGAGAACGGGCGCGATAACGCCGGCCGAATATTTTATGACAGTAAATGCATCCGTACGGACAACCGCGAGACGAAAAAATGGGGAAATACTCTTTGTACTTGAAAACGTATCCCATCCGAGGTGAACGATGATACGAGGGCATGTCGAACAAATCCCACGCCGGAAACGGCAGTTCATCCACCTTTTGGATGAATTCTTCCGGGGGATTGATTCGAACTTCGCCGCTTTCGTTCCATGTGGCGACGCTGGGTAAATCATCGCCCCTTTGGCCGTCGTCGATTTTCGCCAACAGTTTGCGGAACGCGGTTTCCCCTTCGCCTTGTACCGCGTAATCGATCATTCCCTCTAGCAGAGCATCTGCGGGATCGGCCCAAGCGATCGGACCGCCGATGACGGTTTTCACCTCGGGTAGAAGGTCCCGCGCCTCGCAAACCAATTTTTTCACCAGTTCTTTTTCATAGGTCACCGCCGAAAAACCGACGATGTCGGGACGCCACGATTTTAGCGTGGCTATATAGTGCGAATGACTTTGACTACGAATACGATTATCCAGCAAGCGTACTTCGTGGCCCCCTTGCCGCGCGACCGCCGCTAAATATCCCGTTCCCAATGGCGGCGTAACATCGGTGGCGTCATTATAATTCGGTTTAATCAAAAGGATTCGCACTACAGTATTCCCCCGAACCGTAGTTCAATCCCGTTGATAATATCCTTGGTTTTCCGTCGGCCTATCAATTTTTTGGGTCCACACAGTAGATAAGCCAACAACGATAATCCTCCTTTGACTCCTCGCCAAAAACCTCCGGCCAATCCTTTACCGGAAAACAAGTAATGCGGCGAAAAATAAAAACGCAGATAGGCCAGGCGCACCAGGCGTGAAATCATTTGTTGAGCCACCATCCCTCGCGGCGTGGGCGGAACAAAATCGGCCGTCGGCTTGCGCGTGTAATCGGCATAGGGATCGTAATCGGGTCCTCGTTTTTGCTTTTCCCGACGATACAGCTCGGTGCCCGGGAAAAGGTATAGCGGACTGAAAATGGCGTAATCCGCATCGAGGCGGCGCGCAAAATCGAACGTCTGCCTCATCTGTGCTTCCGTCTCTTCGGGGAATCCCATAATAAAGTAACACACAGTGGCAATGCCGGCGTTTTTCGTCGCGCGCAAAGCCGTCAACGCGTCTCCCAGCTTGATGCCTTTGCCGATTTTGCGCTGCATCTCCTCCGAGCCGGATTCGATGCCGAAATTGATGCGCACGCAGCCGCTGCGCGCACACGCTTTAGCCATGTCGTCGTCGAAGTTCGTCACACGGCCGCGGAACGCCCAATCAGGTTTTTGCGGCAGCGCCCCCATCGCGCGCACGAATTCGTTCATCCACTCAGGGTGCAAATTCATGCTGTCGTCTTCGAAATAAAGCATCGTGAAATCCTGAACCAAACAGGACTCAACCTCGGCCATGACGTTGGCCACCGATCGCTGCGCATGCGGCGTGTGACTTTGCGAACAAAACGTGCAACCGAACGGACAACCGCGACTGGTCAACAACGCGGTGGCCGATTGCGGCCGATCCACCAACCAGGACGAATAGAGCGCCCGATTCACCAGGGAGCGATCCGGGAAGGCGATCGCGTCGATATCGCCCAGCGGATCGGGAGGACAAATATCGATTTCATTGTTCTTATTTATTACGCCGATGCCGGGAATGTTCGCCGGCTTTTCCTTACGCTCCAACCTACGTATAAGTTCGACGATCGCCCGTTCGCCATAGCCGACGCAAAGACTGTCGCAATACCCCGCCTGCAACAGGATGTCCGGATAATTCGATGTGTGCGGGCCGCCGAGACTGATGTGACAAGCCGGCATACGACGACGAAGCAAGCGAGTGAATTCGGCGAGGTCATAACACGACAAACTGCAAACGGTGATCCCCAGAAAATCGGGATGCAATCGTGCCGCCATTTCCGCGGCTTGGGTGGGATCGACGCCGAGGGTCAGGAAGTCCAGCACCTGCACATCCGCAAAACCGGCTGTGCGCAACGCGGCGGCCAGATAAAGCAAACCCAAAGGCATATTCCCGGTGCCCTTGTCGACCGCAACGCTCGGAATCGGTATTTGTGGTCCGCCCGTCAGCGGAGTATTAACCAGTAATATCTTAATTAACGTCACTCCTCGCGGCAATCCTCTGCGGTAGATCACCATTTCAATCATTCCACAAACGATCGACATCGTTCGCTGCACCCTTTGTATGCGAAATCGCGGGTTGAATCAATCCGTGGCCCTTCATGCAGAAAAGCTCGAGCCCTTTTTTGGCGGATGTCCATCATCCTCGTCTGACGCCGATCAGCCGGATCAGCGTCCATAACGACGACAATAAATAACCAATCTCATGCCAGGAGCCAACGGTGCGTAGATGTCGCCAGACCATCCGCGGCCGCAGATAAAAACGGCGGATCAACCGACGTTGCATATTGACAAGTTGGGCTGGAGTGAAATGAATCGTGCGCCATTGCGGCGTCTTGGTAAAGGCGCGGTACTGCGCCCAATTTTCGCTGATGATCAAGTTTTTTTCTTTCATCTGCCGCTGCAATTCCGTACCCGGATACGGCGTGGCGATGGAGACGACGATGTAGTCGGGATCGATGCGTAAAAATAATTGTTCGATAGCGGCGACGTCTTCCTTCGCCTCCTCGGGATGGGAACCGACTAGAAAAAACGCACTGCGTTTGATGCCCGCCTGCTTGGCCCAGGCAAAGGCGCTTTGCACGCTTTCGGCGTCGATGTTCTTTTTGACTCGCGCCAATCCCGTCGTGGATGCCGCCTCCAAACCGAAGGAAATCTTGTGACAGCCGGCGCGTTTCATCAGCGCCAGCAATTCCGGATCCACCGTGGTGACGCGCGATTCGCACGTCCAAGTGACGTTTAACGGTGCGGTTCGCTCACAAAATTCGACCACCCGTCGACGCGATGCGCCGAAATTGTCGTCGCTGATCGTGAAATGTTCGATGCCGTATTTATTGATGCATTGCCTCATCTCTTCTTCTACCAGCGCCAGCGAACGATAACGGACCCGCTTCCCGGCCAGCACCGCCGCGACGCAAAAGGTGCAATCATGGGCGCAGCCGCGTGAGGTGAATATTTCTGTAATGTTCAAGAAGCGTCGCGAAAAGCCGGGGGAAGATGTTTGATCATATAATTCCATTCGTATCTTGTCACGATCCGGAAACGGAAATTCATCCAGATCTCCGAGCCACTCCCGGCCGGGATGCAAGTGGATCCGCCCCTGTTCGCGCCAGGCGACACCGTCCATGCCGCGATAATCCGCTTTGCCTTGCAACACATTCAACAATTGCGGAAAACGTCTTTCTCCCTCGCCGATCACCACTGCGTCGATCGCCCCCGCCGCTTCAACCAGGCTGCGCTCGGGCAGCACCGTGGCATGCACGCCGCCCAAAACGATCGGCTTGTGATATCCGGCCTCCTTCAAGCCGGCGGCAATGCGATACGCGGAGTGAATCGTCGGCGTCATCGCGGTCAATCCGACGACATCTGGATCATGCTTTAAAATTAGATTGAGATCGTAAGGCATGACTTCATAGTCGACGATTTCCGCGTGATGCCCGGCTTTCTCGGCCACGGCCGCCAACAGCGCCAGGCCGATCGGATGATGCAGGCTCGTCGTTTGACGCAACACACCCAGCGTGGAAGGCGGTCGCACCAAAATCACCCGCATCGCTTGTCACCTCTGGCAAAATGCATCGGAAAAAGTGTATCGTCGGTCCGCTGGAAAGGAAAGCGGCGAAGCATTAATCGTCGCTGGGCGGCCGGGCGGGAAACGCTTCTTCGGGCGTGACGCAAAAACCGCCGACGGACGTGGTTACGTACCACTTGCCGTCGTCCGCATCCACCGCAACCCAACGAATGCGCATGCCTAAAAACAGGCTGCCGACCATCGCCCGTCGATCGACATCGTAAACATACAACTCGCCGGCAAAGTAACCGCCGATCAACAGCCATCGACGTTCGGCATCGAAATTAAGATTGCGTAAGCCGCTTGGCAGGCGAAATTCACCGATCTCCCGCATCGTCGGCAAATCGACGATGCGCACCCGGCCGCTGATCGTGGAACCCAGATACGCTTTCTGCGCCTGTTCGTCG
>CALBTQ010000760.1 GCA_937967875.1 uncultured Pseudomonadota bacterium | reverse complement strand
GTATCACCGGAGGGCGGCTCGATTTTCACCACGTCGGCGCCGAGGTAGGCCAGCAGTTGGCCGCAGCGCGGGCCGGACAAAAATTGCGACAAGTCCAACACACGGACATCGGATAACGGTTGCATGTTTCGACTCTCCCGGCAGGTGCGGCCATTATCGCGGATAAGCGGCGGACGGCTCAAGTGTGTTTCTTCCAATAAAAGGTGAATGCGTCTGCCGCCCCGGCGGGGCTTGGGGGTAAATAGGCTCTATTTCCCCGGTGCTCACGCACCGGGCTACCTTCTATCGCCCCTGACGGGGCTGTTTGTCGCCTATCGGCATTTAATAAGAAAAGGCCGCCTCGTTGGAGACGGCCTTTCACGACGCCTAAGAAGTCGTTCGACTACAGTTTGAAGACGAGCAGGAAGCTGATCAGCAAGCTGTAGATGACCAGGGACTCGATCAGGGCGAGGCCGAGGATCATCGGGGTGAAGACTTTCTGGTAGGCGCCCGGGTTCCGGGCGATACCTTCGATCGCGGCGGCAGCGGCTTTGCCTTGGCCAAGCGCACCACCGAAGGCCGCGATAGCGATGCCCAGACCGCAGCTCAGGGCGATCATGCTTTTCACTTCGCTCGACAAACCTCCACCTTCCTGCGCCAACGCGGTTCCCGCAAAGACGAGCGTAGCGAGCATGAACACACCCAACATCACGACGGTCTTCTTCATCTGCATCCACCTCCGTAGGTACTGGTTAAGACGTCACGGTTCATTCCATGACGTCGTGATGCTTACGTAACCTAGTGCTCCTTCGCCGTGGCCAGCCCGATGTACACCATGGTCAGCATGATGAACACCAGGGTCTGCACGATGGCCACCAACAGGCCCAGGGCGAGGAACGGCAACGGATACACCAACGGCACGGCCACCAGGCCCATGAACACGGCGAAGACCTTGTGGTCGCCGAACATGTTGCCGAAAAGACGTAGCGACAACGACATGGGCCGCGCGAAGTGGCTGATCAACTCGATGGGGAACATCAGGGGCGCCATGATCCACTTGGTCTTGCCTTCCAACGGTCCGAGGAAGTGATCGAGGTATTTGAGTACGCCGTGGGTTTTCACGCCGTAGTAGTGGTACAGCACGAACACGACCAGGGCCAGCGCCAGCGTGGTGTTCCAGTTGTCGGTGGCCGTATAGAAGCCGGGAATCAGGCCCAGCAGATTGTTGAACAAAATGACGAAGGTCAGACCGCCGATCAACGGCAGGTACTTCTGCGGATTGTGACCGCCGATGATCTCGCCCATCATGCCGGCGACAAAATTGACGATGAACTCCATCAAGTTCGCGCCGCTGATGCCCGGGCGGGGCGCCGGATCTTCGTTGAGCATCCGCTTGTATTTACCGCCGACGACCACCGAGAAGACGGTGATCAGAATCAACACGAAGAGCATGATCTCGACGTGCAGCAGGCCGTGCGCGGTGAACTGATGCGGGTCGACGCGCCACCCGAACCAGCCGGCGACGGTCTCGGCGATGGGGATCGTCCAGCCCACGGGGATATACCCGAAGACGGTCCAGTGTTCCTCTTCCTTCTTTTCGCCTTCGCCATGCCCGCCGGCCGCTTCATGTTCGGCGGCGGCGTGCTCTTCGGTCACGACGGCGGCGGGTTCTTCGGTAACCACCGGGGCGACCGGTTCGACGGCAGCCGGTTCGACGGCGGCCGGTTGTTCGGCAACGGCTTCATCCTGTGCGGCGGGCATCTCGTCGGCTGCGGGAGCGGGATCGTTCGTTGCAGGCGGTTCGGCCTGGGCCCAGGCCAGCGACGCGATCAGCAGGGCGGCAACGAGAGCGAGTAGTGCGAGCCTCCACCTGTACATCTGCGCGAACTCCTTACTTTGAGAGGATTGTAGGCAATTGCGTCATAAATCATCGAAGGGAGATTTTTTGCCTTTGGGTTTATACCCCATTTTACGCGGCGCGTCTACATCCTCCCACCCAATATATTTCTCCTCGGTTTTCTGCCATTCCTCGTCGATCATGTCGGGGAAGCCCTGCAAAATGCTGTAGGCCGTCGCGACGATGATCGAGATGACGATGACCGATAACCCGATGAAAAATGAGGGGATATTGACCAACTGCTCGATGATGATCCAGAAGCAGAGCGCCACGAGCACGAAAAATTTAAACCAGACGAGCATGAAATAGTGGGTCTTGAGTTTTTTGGGATCCTCGAAAATTTTTCGGCCGATCCAGACCAGGAGGCGGAAGTTGATCAGGCTCAGTCCGCCGCCGGCGAGCGTGCCGGTGAACACGTCGAACTTGTCGGCCGCCAACCAGATAATGGCGGCGACCACCACGAACAGCGCATAGACCACCACGCCGACCCGCGAGACGAAGATCAGCGTGTTGCGTTCGGTAATGCGCATTTTAAGTTTCAGCGTCCGGCTCCTCGCCCACTTTTTTCGCGCGCTTGTAGGTCACGATCAACGCCTTGGCGGCGGCGCCCAGGCCAAAGCCGATCCAGATGATGGTGAACACGGGATCGGTGTCGAGCCATTTATCGAGGTAGTGACCGACCAGGTAGCCGATCACCACGCTGAAGCCCATTTCCAAACCGACCGCGCCGACCGTCGCGCCTTGCTTGACGGCCTGGAGATCCAGCGGACCGCGGTTGTCTTTCATGGGCTTGTCCTCGTGGTTGATGTCGAGCGAAGGTGTTTTTCATCCCGTGTCGCAATTTGGTATAACATT
Source organism: uncultured Pseudomonadota bacterium (assembly GCA_937967875.1). Classification (GTDB taxonomy): domain Bacteria; phylum Lernaellota; class Lernaellaia; order Lernaellales; family Lernaellaceae; genus CALBTQ01. The sequence continues at coordinate 1,763 of CALBTQ010000760.1, read as the reverse complement.
GCGAGCCCGCGGTCAAACCCGGAGGCAAAAAAAGTGGCGCGGAGGATTTTGCTGTACCTGGCGATTCTGGCGGCATTGGCGGCCGTCGACGCCCAGCGTGCGCCCGCGCGCCAATGGGGAACGCCCGTAGCGATCGGCCTGATCGACGCGTGGCAGGCCGGTAGCGCACACCTGACGCACGCGGGCTGCCTTTACACACCGACCTGTTCGGTGTACGGCGAACTGGCGGTGCGACGCTACGGCGCGTACCGCGGCATGTGGATGGCCGTCGGGCGCATCTTCCGATGCAGCCCGTGGGGCGGCGGAGGCGAGGAATGGCCGTAAGACGATGGTTCATACTGCTGACGGCGGCGCTGTGGCTGACGATCGCGGCCTGCGACGATCTGAATCCGGCGGACGATCCGGTCTCGCGCACCGATCCGACGGCGCAGACGATCACTCCCGCACCGAAGATGTCGCCCGGCCATTTGAGTCTGCGCGTCGAGCGGCAGCAGATCGAGGTGTGCCGACGGCCTTATGGGCTGGCCGTTTCCGCCGACGACGAAACCGCTTTCGTCGCCTGCCCGGGCTCGAATCAGCTCGCGGCGATCGACACCTCGCTGCTGGAAGTGCGCTGGGTCAGCGAGCCGACCAACGAACGGTTGTTCCGCGTGATCGCCGATCCGCGCCGCGATCGCGTGTACGCGGTGGCGATGAGCGGGCGCTTCTTGCACATCTACAACGGCGCGACCGGCAAGCGCATCAAGCGGTTGCGCGTCGGGCAGAACATCGCCGACTTCGCACTGGTGCCGGGCAAGGACCGCATGGTGGTCACCGCGACCGATCCGCCGACGGCCTGGCTGATCGATCTGCAGAAGATGGAAGTCGACGGCCAGGTGGAATTTCCCACGCCGCCCGGCTCGCTGGCGATGCGCGCGGACGGTTTGCTGGCCGCGGCCAGTTCGGGGGTGTGGCGCGAGACGGCCAGCGGACCCAAGCCGGTGTACGAACCGATCTATCTGTTCGATCCCAGCGTGCCGGGCAAGACGGAAGATCGTCTGGGCTTCGGCGGCACGCAGGCGCGCGGCGGCGTGTTCGTGCGCGGCGGGACGACGCTGCTGGTGCCGGGCCGGCAATCGGCGACGGTCTCGGTGTTCGAGGTCGACGAACGCCGGCTGGTGCGCTCGATCCAGGTGGGCGCGGGGCCGGAGAAGATCGTCGTGTCGACCGACCAGCGCTGGGCCTACACGCTGGACACGCACGGGGCGTCGGTGACGCGGCTGGACCTGAACCGGCGCGAGGCGGCGGGGCATGTGGCGCTGCCCGGCGAACCGCAGGATCTGGCGGTGGCGCCAGACGGCGCGGAGTTGTATCTGACGCTGCCGGCCCGCTCCGGCCGCGCGGGCAAGCTGGCGGTGGTGGACAATTCGGACCTGATGGTCGCCGATTTGATTCCAGTGGGACACGATCCGTGCTGCCTGACGTTTCTGCACAACGGCCGGCGGTTGCTGGTAAGCAATCATCAATCCAATTCGGTCAGCGTGATCGAGTGACAATAAAGAAGTTTTTCGATCAGGCCGTTTCAATGACAGTCGTTCCCGTCATCCTCGGGCTTGACCCGGGGATCCAGGATTCCATTAATGCCGCGTGAAGCGCGGCTTACCTTTCAAAATGGTCAGGAAAAGTATTTCCAATCCTGGATTCCCGCCTGCGCGGGAATGACAAGACTTTCCCGTCATCCTCGGGCTTGACCCGGGGATCCAGGATTCCATTAATGCCGCGTG
>CALBTQ010000759.1 GCA_937967875.1 uncultured Pseudomonadota bacterium | reverse complement strand
ACCGAGATCTACACTCTTTCCCTACACGACGCTCTTCCGATCTGTTCCACGGCGAGATGATGCCGATCGTGCCCAGCGGTTGATAATATAAATAACTGTTTTTTCCGATCAGGTTCCAAGGGAACACGTCGATCTTTTCGCCGCTCAGCAGGCGTGGCGCGTTGTCGGCGAAATACTTGTTGTGGTAGATCGCCGGCAGGATTTCAGCGATGCCCGCCTCGATCGAGGGCTTGCCGTTTTCCTTGGCGATCAACTCGGCGATTTCGTCGAAATGCTCGTGAATGTAATGGTTGGCGCGCCGCAGGATGTCGCGCCGCTCGGCGAAGGACGTTTCGCTCCAGGGGCGCGCCGCTTCCTTGGCCTTGGCGATGATTTTTCGCGCCTGCTCGGTCTGGGTGATGGTGACCTTGCCCAACACCTGACCGGTGCGCGGACTTTTGGAAACGATGGTTTGTCTCATTTTCTCCACCCCCATGTTTTTCCGGTGAGTCCGAATTCTTTTATTTTCTGCTTCAACCTAAACACGCGGGGAGCGAAGTCAAGAAACGCTAAAAGCGGATCCAGTCGGGGCGCGGCGTGGTCAGCGCCACGCGCAGCGTGATGCGGTGGGCGTACAAATCCTGTGTGCCGCCGTCGGCCGTTTCGCCCTGTTGTTGTAGGTAGGAATAGGCCACGCCGGTGCCCAGCCAGGTGAAGACGAAGTAGTTGATGCCCGCACCGGCGCGCCAGGCGTCGATGTCGGCGGCGGGTTGCAGATAATTGGTATAGCCGCCTTCCTGGACGGTCTGAAAGCGGCGCGTCCAGTTTTCTTCCACATGCGCGGCGACGGTCTGGTTCAGCACTGCGCCGGCCAGCCCGTGCGCCGGGGCGACCGTGCGGTTGTAGGTCAGCGTCGAGCGCACGCGCCAGAATAACTTGGTCAGGTCGATGCGCTGGAACCAATCCGGTTCGGTCAATTGGTACACGCCGTTGATGTCCTGGCAGGGCATGATCACGCCGGAGCGGAACTCGAACGACAGCGAGGGCGTCGTCTGGTAGAACAAGCCCGCGCCGTAGATGTGCGTGTCGAAATCGTTCTCGCTATCCAGGTTCATGGGGAAGGACGGGTCCATCGCGTATTCGTCGTCCCACATGCTGCGCAGAAAATCGTAGTTCGGCGAAAACAGCGCGCGGTTGTAGTTGTAAAACACGAGGAAGCGATAGGCCGGCGACAACTGCCGGTTCCAGGTGAGGGCGAACTGGTGCTCGACCGTGTCGTTGAGGTTGTCCTCGCGGTATTCGGTCGTGCGGAAGCCGTAGCCGGTTTCCAGGCTGGAGATGCGCGAGAAGACGATCTGCGAGCCGATGCCGATGCGGTTGGCGATCGACTCGGTGCGCAGCGATTCGATGTCCTGTTGCTGCGCGCCGCCGAAGGGCCGGTCGCGCGGATCGGTGAAGAAGGTCAGTTCGTCCAGCAACATCAGCCGCCAGCGCGGATTGACCCAGAACGCCCACCCCAGGCCGGCCTCGTAATATTCGGGCATGCCGTCATGCTCGTCGTATTCGAAGTAATGACGGAAGGCGGCCGACGCGCCGATGAACGCCTCGGTGCGGTAGCTGTCGTAGCGCAAACGCAGGCCGGGAATCGCCGTAATCGAGTAGTCGGCGATCTTTTCTTCCTCGGTGTCTTCGGGAGTGAGCAGCAGGTTGTCGGTCCATTCGCCCATGAACACGAACGACGGCAACAGCGTAAAGCGGTTGGCCGCCTGCGCCGGGGCGGCCGACGCGAGCAACACGGCGAACAAAAACGCGGCGAGGATCCGCTTGGTCACCGGTTCTCCTACGGAATGATGATGGTGTCGCCCGGACGCAACGGCACGTCGGGCTGATCGCCGTCCACGATGTCGTTGTAATTCACTTTGATGCGTTGCGAGCCGCCCGCGACGTTGCGCAGGATGATGATCGCGCCGCGGTCGGCGAACTCGGTGAAGCCGCCGGCGAGGCTGATCGCCTGCACGAGCGTCGTGCGGCCGCTGATCGGGTAGGTGCCGGGATTGGTCACCATGCCCTGCACGAAGATTTTATAGCTGTTGACCTGCGCCACGATCACGGTCACTTCCGGATTGGCGATGTATTTGACGAACGCTTTTTCCAGCACGCTCTTCAGCTCGTCGGCGGTCATGCCCGCGGCGGGAATGTCGCCCAGCAGCGGCAGCGTGATGCGCCCGTCGGGCCGCACCGGCACCTCGCGGGTCAACTCGCTGTTTTTCCACACGTTGATGTTCAGCACGTCGCCCGGGCCGATGATGAATTCCTGACCGGACGCCTGCTGGTGCATCGGATAGCTGCTGACGTAGGGGACCAGCGTGCCGCCGCGTTCCACCCAGACGCTGACCGCGGTGGGCGTCGCGGTGGATTTACCGGGCTGCCAACTGACCGTGCCGTCCGGCGCGACGAACAAGGTTTTCACCAATTCGTCGCCGGCGAAATATTTGATCACCATGCGGTCGCCCGCGGCGATGCGGCCGGAAACCGCCTGCTGGTCGGGCACGACCGTCGTACTCACGGTGCTGCACGCGGCAAACAATAGACTGATGCCGACGAGGATCAACAATGTTTTACGCATCGATGCGAACCCTCCCTAGGATTGGGGATTGGCCGGGGACACCACCGAACGCGGCTTGGTCGGCTTGCCGTAGTGCCCGTAGCCGTACCCATAGCCGTAACCGTAACCGTATTTGCCGCCGCGTGCGATCGCCAACCGCCCATCGATATCGTTGAGCACGATACCCAACACCGGTTTTTGATACAGGTCGTTCAAGGCGCGCGCCACCACTTCACGCGGTGTGGCGCGGGCTTTGATCGCCAAAATGACGCCGTCGACCATGTTGGCCAATTGCACCGTATCGGGAATCGGAATAATCGGCGGAGAATCGATGATCACGTAGTGGAACATACCCCGCGCCTGATCGAGCATCGCTTCCATCTTCGGCGAGGTCAGCAACGCAATGGGATCCAACGGAATTTCGCCCGCCGGCATGACGTACAGCCGCTCGAGCTCGTAATGATAAAACGCTTTGTTGAAGGCGCATTTGCCCTCCAACACCTGGGCGAGGCCGAATTCTTTTTCGATGCCCAGCACCTTGTCGACCTTTGGCTGGCGCAGGTCGGCGTCGATCAACAATACGCGCACGCCCGGTTCCTGGGCGATGGTCGCGGCCAGGTTGATGCTGGTGATCGTCTTGCCTTCCTGCGGCAGGCTGCTGGTCACGATCATCTGACGTATGGAGTTGGCCTCGGCGATGCTGACCAGCTTGTTCCACATCACGTGGTAGTGGCGTACCGCGGCCGGATCGTCGCCGAGAATCGCCGGGATCATCTCTTTGTCGGTTTTGTGCGATATGCGCACGATCTCGACGCGGTCGGGCAAATCGACCACCGCGGGCAAGGGGCGACGCGACGCCGACAGTTTGCGCTTTTTGATTTTGCGCACCTTGCGGACCTTCTGCTCGACCTGCCGCCCGTCGGGCAACTGCACCAAGCGGCGGACGATGCGCACTTCCTGGCGCTCTTCCGGCTCGTCGGGCTCGTATTCCTCCTCGACCGGGGCCGGCGTGGGCGCGGCCGCCAACGGTTGCGCCGCGACCGGCTGCATCGGCGCGGCGGCGGGCTGATAGGCTGCGGGCTGATAAACGGCGGGCGCCTGGACCTCCTCGGGCAGATCTTCGACCATCTCGTCGGTCGGGATCTCCATCAGGTCTTCGTAGGTCTCGCGGATGATCTCCTCGTCGATCGTTTTCTTTTTGCGCGAGAGGCCGATGAGCATCGCGTTGTCGCAGATCGTGTTGATCAGACGCGGCAGCCCCTTTGAATAACGGTAGATCAGGTCGATCGCCTCTTCGCTGAAGATGTCCTGCCGGTCGGCGCCGGCCTGCGTCAGGCGGTGGTTGATGTAGGACTTGGTGTCTTTGTAACTGAGCGCCTGGATTTCGGTGCGCAGATTGATGCGCTGTTTGAGCTGCCGGAATTTGTGGCTGTTGAGGATGTGCTTCAACTCGGGCTGGCCGACGAGGATGATCTGCAGCAGCTTGCTGGTGCGCGTTTCGAAGTTGGTCAGAAACACGACCTCGTTGAAGATCTCCTCGGTCAGGTTGTGCGCCTCGTCGAGAATCACGATCGTTTTTTTGCCTTCATCCAGCCGTTTTTCGAGGTACTTGCGCAACACCAACGCCGTTTCGGCGCGATCGGAAGGCTTTTCCTCGATGCCGTAGTCGGCGAACATATAGCGATACAGGCTGATCGAATCGACGTGGGTGTCGAAAAGAATCGATATTTTCGCGTCTTCTTCCACCTGCGAAAGCAGGGTGTAGATCATGGTCGTTTTACCGACGCCGACCTCGCCGGTCACTACCATCAGGCACTTGCGCTCCTGAATGCCGTAGAGCATCTGCGCCAGCGCCTCGTGGTAGATCGGAAGAGCGTCGTGTAGGGAAAGAGTGTAGATCTCGGTGG
>CALBTQ010000758.1 GCA_937967875.1 uncultured Pseudomonadota bacterium | reverse complement strand
GCGAACAAAAGAACATCATCGTGCCGATTTTGACCAGCAAAAAGTACTTGTTGAACAGAATGTCGCGATGCAATAGGCGCGAGGCGATAAAGCCGACAATGACAACGATGATCGGCCAGCCGATGAGAACCAAATATTCATTGTTTAAAAAGAAAAACACGCCCATGAACTGTTCGAGCATTTCCAGATCAAACATGCACCGGTTTCTCCCTACGGCAACTCATGGAGCGGACCGTTGAAACAGCGGCTCCCCCGCAAGCGAGCGCGCCAAGCGAAGACCGAGATCCCACTCGGATTCCCGCCAATGTGTTTTTGCTCGATCGCCGATGTCCATGAACTGATCGCTGCCCATAAAGGCGCAGCCGCGCGCGACGCGGTGACGGCACTGCGCCGGGCCGCCCATGTCGTGGCGCACACCCTGCGCGTCAACATTCATATAATAACAATCCCAGACCAATTCTTTGACGTTGCCCAGCACATCGTACAAGTTCCAAGCATTGGGGTTTTTCCAGGCCACCGGTTGGGTTTGCTCCATGCTGTTGCTTTTAAACCAGGCAAAGGAAGACAGTTCGCGGTTGAAAGGCGGGGCATGACCCATCTCATAGAAGAAATCGCCCACCGGCGTGGAGGTCGTCGTGCCGGCGCGAGCGGCGTATTCCCACTCCTCGTCGGTCGGCAAACGATAGCCGTTGCAGGAACGATTCCACACGACGTCCAGATCGGCGATTTGATAACAGGGCGTCAGGCGTTCCAGCGCGGACAGGCGATTGCAGAAAATCACGGCGTCGAGCCAGGAGATGTTTTCGACCGGACAATCGGCGCCGCAACATTTGTAATGGCTCGGATTCTCGCCCATCACCGCCTGCCACTGCCCTTGCGTCACTTCAGTCGCGCCGATCAAAAAGGGTTTGCGCACCTCCACCCGCCGCTTATCGATGTAGTTATCCGAATAATTGCGCTGTTTGTGCTTTCCCATCAGGAAAGAGCCGGGCTCGATGCGCACCATGGGAATCGGCAGCGCCTTTTCCTCTTTGACCGGCAGCGGGTCGAGTTTGCGGGCGACCAACGCGGCGGGATCGTAGCGAAACACGATGCCGCTTTTCGAGAATTTCGAGGCCAACTGCGGGCAGCGGCAAACGCACGCCTCCGAGTATCTGATATAATCGTATAACTCATTGATATGGACGTGGTCGTCGGCGTCGTGATCGGCCTCGCCGGCAATGGCCCGTAAAAAAGTGTCGGTAAACTCGGGCGTAGCCCGGCGATTGCACTTGGAACCGGCCAGCAACATCTGAACGTTGGGGGCATTCAATTCCTGGTCGATGCGATAGATCGTCGCTAAATTCGGATACCATGCCGTTATACTGACGCACTGGTCGATGACGAACAAAACGTGCTTGGCGACGACTTGTTCGGAGAAATGTCGATACGCATCACTAAGGCAGAAATATTTTTCATCATGATTCATCCAGCGAAACGATCCGTCCACCGGCACCAGGTAGCCGATGTTTTCATCTTTCTCCCCTTTGTTGGAATCGGTATAGCCGGAAAAATAGAAAAGGAAGCGATCGCGCGGGCCGAGCGTCGGGGCGATCATGTCATACAACTCATGTTCGATGTCCTGCTTGCGCGCCCGCTCATCCAGCAATTTGTGAACGGTGAAGCCCTGTCGCTCCAGCTCATGAGCGACTTTTTCTGCGTTCTCCACCGCATACGTATGATGCGGCCATCTCAGCGAATAATTGCCGATGCCCACGACGAGCGCGACGCTTTTTTCATACCATTCGAATCCCGTTTGCCGTTGCTTTTCGCGCGCAGCGTCTTCTTGTTGATCCTGTCGATAGAACGCCCACGTCGTGAGGATGAGAAAAACAATCATCGCGCCGAAAATGAGGAAGCTGCGTCGCACCATCATGCACCTCGGAGCCGATCCCATGCTCGAGCCGTTATTTAGACAAATATTCTATGATGTGAATTATATCATTTCGGTGACCGCTGGCAAGGAAGGAAACAAATTCGCCGCAAATTGGAAAAATTCCACGTTTTCAGCCCTCTAGCCCTTCTTCAATCGGCAACCTAATTCGGTAAATCCGTTACGATAATTACGATTCGTAACTTACAAATATCATTCATTTCTTTTTGTTATATTTTATAACTACAGATTATCACTGAGCATTTTATGTTTCCATCAATTTGGCATAGTCCCTGCGTACTACTGCTCGTTCAGTCGTACGGAAACGGATCAAAGGAGTGGGTGGATGAAGTTCCGTAGCAACAAAAACGAAAACGGCTTTTCCTTGGTCGAGTTGGTAATCGTGGTGGCCGTCATCGGCATCCTGGCCGCGATCGCACTGCCGCGTTTCGGCGGCACGCGTGATAAGGCCAAGCTTACCGACGCGCTCAATACCGTCCGCGATCTGCAGACGCTGACGATCTCTTTTTACAGCGAAAACGAAGTAGTGCCGACGCTGGCGCAACTCGACAAGATGTACTCGCGCAATGGGCATAACTCGATCGTCGGCCGCTACCAGATTTTCGCGGTGGAAACTGTGACCACGCAAAAGTCGTCGGGCGGCCCCATCAGATCGGAAGAGCACACGTCTGAACTCCAGTCACCGAATACGATC
>CALBTQ010000757.1 GCA_937967875.1 uncultured Pseudomonadota bacterium | reverse complement strand
GATCGTATTCGGTGACTGGAGTTCAGACGTGTGCTCTTCCGATCTCCTGGGAAGAGGAAGAAGGCGCGGGGACGGTCTGGTCGGCCGAGCCGCTGCCGATACCGGCGAACCTGCTGAATGAAACAGTGGCGGTGACCTCCGACGGCGAGGTGCACCTGGCGGCGCGGGACAATCGCTATCGCTTTTTAATGCGGTATTGGCGACGGTCGACCGACGGCGTGTGGCACAGTCAGATTCTGGACTACCGTGATCTGGATTGCTTCGCGACGGCCGCCGGACCGCACGACCGAATCGACGTGGCCTGCACGCAACCGGCGCCGTTGCGGTACGTCATGTTTACTCACTTGAAAGACGGCTGGCATCGCACCGTAGGGCCGGAGATCGTCGGCGAAGGTACGGATCAATTCAAGCATCTGGAAAATTCGTTCGGTTACTTGCCTGACGGTCGTTTCACCTTTATGTACCAGAACGAATATTCGCAACCGTTGTACACCGGCTACTGCGATATCTGCGCGATCAACATCGACGATTGTCTGCTCAATACCCTTTGGAACATGCATGATTCCAATTTGAGAATCAACGCCAAGATGGACGTCGAAAACGATTATCACCTGTTGATGCGTTACCGGTTTTGGTGGAAAAGCACACTGACCGACTATAAGCTGCAATATCGCACCGCGGACGAGACGACCCTTATCGCCGAGAGAAGCGCGCTGTTCGGCTATAACGGCAAAATGGCGACCTTCGCCGAGCCGCAGGGCGACGGGCTGGTCCCCTACGTTGCGTTGTACAAAAGCATGACCAATGTGGCGGCATTGTCCCTTAATCGTAAAGGTGAGCGCCGCTGGGACGAAGTCAAGAATTGGAAGAGCTATGTCACCCCGATGAACGCGCCGACAAAGTCGCCGGAAGGAATCCATCTGCTCAACAGCCATGATCAAAGCGCCTGCCGCGGCGTATCCTTTATGACGTACTCGGACGACGGGGAGCTGACGCACGCCGAGTGCATCTGGGCCGGCCATTACGCGGACGAATCGATCACCTTATTCGGCGGCGGCAAGCTGGTCGCGGCGTGGCGGGCCAACACGGGCGGTGGAATCATTCCGAACGATTTGTACGTCGCCCAACGCGCTCTCGGCGGACGTTTCAACGACCCGCTGTTCATCGACGATGAAGTCGAAGATTTCCATTTGGCCCTGAATGAGGACGGCGCGGCGTCGATCGCCTACCTGAAAGGCGGCATGGTGTTCCTGGCCGATGAAAGCAACGGCTTTACCGGCGAACTGCTCGACATGTTCCGCTACGCTGAAGGGCAGGTGCGCATCGGCGTCGCCGATGGTGTTCCGCATGTGTTCGCTTCCACCCGCTATGGCGTGGTTCACGCGTGGCGCGACGGGCAGAATTGGCGGAAGGAAGCGATCTTCCCCGCGAACAGCAGTTTGCGCAACGCGGTGGTGCTGGCCGACGGGACGATCTACGCGGCGGTGATGGATTCGATTTACTCCGACTTGTACTTGATGTCCTATGACGGCGAGCAGTGGCATCAAGAGCTGCTGATGGACGGACCGATGTACCCACTGGTCGGCATGTGGACCGACGGCGAGGACGTGGTTCTGTGCTATCTGCCCGATCAGTACGGGCTGTGTCTGTCCACCAAACCGTTGGTCGCGCCGGATTCGACGAGCGATCGTCCAAAAGTTCGCAAGAAAGATTCACCGCAAGTGCATTCATCAATGTTTTGATCGATGCTTGAGTTTGTAGGGTATTGTCGTTTCGAAAATGAAAAGGGCGTGCCGCTTGAGTACGCCCTTCGTGTTTAATCGTCGGTAACTAGCAACCGCACCCGTCGTCATTGTCGTCATCATCATCGTTATCGGCCGCATCATCGTCGGCGGCGTCATCGTCGATGGCGTCGTCGTCGGCGGTGTCGTCATCGGGCGTATCGTCGTCATCGGGCGTGGCGTCGTCATCGTCCGTGTCGTCGTCGACAATGTCGTCGTCGATGATGTCGTCGTCGACCACGTCGTCGTCGACCACGTCATCGTCGGCGGTGTCGTCATCGGCGATGCCGTTCACGCGGATGTACCAGAACTTGAAATTGTCATCCTCGCCGCCGGGGCCGCTGACTTCCAGCGTGACGGAGAATTTTCCCTCGTTTTGATAGGTGTGCAGCGGATTGACCTCGGTGCTGGTCTGACCGTCGCCGAAGCGCCACAGGTAGCTGTCGATGATTCCCTCGGTCTGCGCGGTGAACTGCACGTTCAGCGGCGCGCCGCCGGTGCGGGGCGTACCGGTGAAATCGGCGACCGGCGGCTGCTCGGCCACGGTGATGTAGTTGGTTTTGGTCAGCGACTTTTCGCCCAACGGACCGTCGATCGTCAGCGTCACCGTGTAGCTGCCCAGTTCGGTATAAGTGTGCGACGGATTCTGCAGGGTCGAAGTCGCGCCGTCGCCGAATTCCCACGACCAGGAGGTCGGGCTGCCCGAGGAATGATCGGTGAAGTCGACTTCCATCGGCCGATAGCCGCTGGTCGGGCTGGCGCTGAAGGCGGCCAGGTAAACGGCGGTGCCCACCGCATCCAGATCGAAACCGTCGTTGGTGGCTTTCTTGCCGCTGTCGGCGACCATCACGTAGCGCGCGTTCGGTAGGCTGATGGGCAGATCGAAGGCCGTCGTGCCCGAGCTGGAGCCGATCTGCACCCACGGTCCGAAGACGCTGTCGGCGCTGCCGTACAAGGTGAACGCCTCGTCGCCGTCGTCGCCGCTCTCGTAAACCATGATCTCGCCGCTGTAGCCTTCTTCGCCCATGTCCAGCACGACGTAACCGCCGTCGCCCAGGCCGACGAAATCGCCGTCGACCGGCCCAAGCACGTTGTAGGGCGGGTAGGTCGACTCTTCGGCGTTGTCCATGATGCTGCTCACCCAACGGAAAGCGAAATTCGCGGATTCGGCCGCGGCGGTCATTTCGATGTCCAGTTGCGTCGCCGCGTCGTTGGCGATCGTCACCTGGCCGGTGGCGTCCTCGTAGCCGTCGGCGAACACGCGATAGTTATACGTGCCGGCGCGCAGGTACTTATGGAAGTCGCCGACTTCCGAGTCGGAGAACGTATACCACTTGCCTTCAATGACGATGTTCGCGGCGATCGGATCGCTCGTGGATGCGTCGGTCACCATGCCGTGCAAACCGTAGCCGAGTTCCTCGACCAGCCAGGTGAAAGCCGGGATGTGGTCTTCCCAGATTTGCACCGATTTTGAAAACGGACACTGTTTGGTCATGTTCAATTCGAAGGTGATGCCCATTGCGCCGTGCATGCCGTAGAGTTCGTCGCCGGTGACGCCGGGCGCCTGGTAGAGCACGTCCCACACCGAGCCCTGCGTGTCCATCTCCGGATCGAGGCAGCGCGGATAGATGTACTCGCTGCCCAGGTAATCGAACTCGACGTCGTTATTGGCGTCGGCGCCTTTGTAGCCCCAGGGATACAGAAACAACACAGATCGGAAGAGCACACGTCTGAACTCCAGTCACCGAATACGAACTC
>CALBTQ010000756.1 GCA_937967875.1 uncultured Pseudomonadota bacterium | reverse complement strand
CGACGATACGACCGACGACGATACGACCGACGACGACACGACCGACGACGACACGTCCGACGACGACACAACCGATGACGACACGGCCGACGACGATACCGGTGACGACGATACGACTATCAACGATGATGTAAAAGTCGCCTTCCAATATGTCGGCATGGATGGGGATGTCCATCTGTTGGATGATGTATTGGTGACCACCGACGCCAAGCGCACGGTCATTTTGCATGAAAAATTCACCGGTGAGCTGCCGAGCGACTGGAATTATCTTGTCAACGTTGCCGGTTATACCTGGCAATACTCCAACGCATATTATTCCACTTCGGGAAACGATTGCGCATACATCAATTACAATTCCTCAGTGGCGCAAGATGAATGGATGATCTCGCCGGTGCTGGGAACGGCCGATAACGGTCCGTACACCTTGACGTTCTGGAACGCGGGCTCGATCGATTATTCTGGCAACGCCACCTTGAAAGCGCATTATTCCTGCGACGGCGGCGACACCTGGAACGAGTTGTATTCCTTCCCCGATGCGGATGAATACTATGGTTACGTGTGGTACGGCAACACGTTCACCTTTGATTGCGACGAGGATGACGACACGGCCGGCGATAGCGCCATGGATGACGATATCGATCCATATCCCGACTTCGTAATCGGGGCGGACGGTGATGGGTTGATGGTCTGGCCGGGCAACGTCGACGGCAATCTGGAGACCGGCGAGAAATTGATGGTGGACGAATACACCGATCCAGCCAGCACGCCCCTCATTGCCGATTTCAACGACGACGGGTATCCGGAAGTAATCGTCGGCGATGGGGATTTCGGGCAGATCTACCGGTTTCTGAACAACGGTGATCGGACGTTCACTTCCGACATTATCGCCACCTTCGGCAATACGGCAAAATCTTTCGCCGCCGGACACTTCAATGCCGACGCCTACCTGGATCTGGCGATTCTCTTGTTCTCCACCGATGAGTCCACGGTGGAAGTCATGCTCGGCAACGGCGACGGCACATTCGGTTCGCCGATTTCCAATGCATTGACTACCTACGGCTACAACCTGGTTGCGGGCGATATCGATGAAGACGGTTACGACGATCTGTTCATCTATGGCTCGCTTCTCTATTCGAATTACGGTTTTTCCCGCATCAACAGCAACGGCGACGGCACGTTCGGAACACAGACGTTCTACGCCACGTCCTATCGCGTAACCGACATGGCCATCGATGATTTCAATGGCGACGGCCATTTGGATTGCGCCGTCGGCGTGACCTCCGGAAATTTGTATATCATGCATGGCGACGGCGCGAATGCGCTTACCCAGGCCGGGATGTATTGCCCGGTTATCGATAAGGTGCCCGATCCAGTGGAGTACGTCGACATGGACGGCGACGGCAGAAAGGATTTGCTGATCGGCCACGTACCCGCGGGCTTGCTGGCCGTCGACGACAGCGGGCTGTTCCCCTTCTGGCAGCCGACGACCATTCTCGATCAATATTCCGACCAGATCGAAGCCTTCAAAGCCGCCGATTTCAACGGTGACGGATTCGGCGACATCATCTTTAATGAAGATGAAGAACTGTTTTACTCGGATTATTGCACTCTCATGGCCTTTGGCGACGGTCAAGGAAGCATGAGTTATCCCATGGCGGTCCAGCCGTATCCCGACCAAATATACCAGCCCTCCTATTACCATGGGGATCTGGACAACGACGGCCGCGAAGATCTTCTCTTTAGCTCCCTGGACGTCAATTACCTCAAGGCCTTCTTCAACAGGGGCAACGGCAAATTCAATGTGATCCAGGTGTATCGACCGGAAGGATCGAAAAAAGCCAAAGGAGTGAAATATCGCGCTTCGGATACGGTGCTTGGCGATTACGACGGCGACGGCGATCTCGATGCGTTCGTATTGCGCGACAACGACAAAACCGACAATCTGCGCCCCTTCTGGCGGGAAGGCTCTCGTTATGTGCCGGGCGAGGCGATCACCCAAAACGCGGAAACCGGTTCGTTGCTTTCCGTTCTATTGAACGCCGACGCCTATCCCGATCTGGCGTTTGTCAGCGGCAACGATATCGGCGTCATTTTCGCCAATGGCGATCGGACATTTACATCGGCGACGATGCTGGCCGGAGGCGCGGTCCTCAACACTCAAATCGCCGCTGGCGACCTCAATGGTGATGGCCACCTCGACTTGCTGGCGACGTATTCCGAAGCCGGGACGCTGGTTGTCTTTATCAACAACGGCGACGGATCTTTCGCCGCCGCCACGACGATCGCCACCGGCGCGACCGATTTGTACGGCGTCGCCGTCGGTGATTTCGACGAAGACGGGAACCTGGACGCCGTCGTTACCGGTTTGGATGACAGCGCGTTCTACTTCTTGCATGGCAACGGCAACGGCACATTTGCCGCCGCCTCTCAAGTAACATCCGACTACGGTCTTAATGAAGCGGCAGTCGGTGAATTCACCGGCGACTCCCATCTCGATCTGGCCGTGTTCTATGTCGACGGCGGGGCTGCGGCCGTCTTCCCGGGTCAGGGGAACGGGACCTTCGGCGCGGCCACGCCATACGTGGCCAGCAGCGGCGTCGGCTACGGTTTGCGCGCTTTCGATATGAACCGCGACGGCGTCGACGATCTCGTTTTCACCAGCGTGGATGGTTACGGCGAACAGTCCGTCTATATTGTGTTGGCCGACGGCACAGGCGGCCTCGAAGCGGCGCAAATATATGAAACTCAGATGATCGGTGCGTATGGCACAGTGGCTCACGTACACTGATGCGAACATAACCTCCTGAGGGAGATAACAATGATGCGAAAAAATGGCAGCGGGATTCTTGCGCTTTCCGCAGGCGCTTTATGCTTGATGATCTTGATTGGGCTGGTCGGCAAAACCGTTTTCGCCGAAGCAAAATCCCCTTGGGGGCCGGTTGTTTCCGAAGAATTTCTGGTCGACGATCCGGTGGCCATTCCGCACACCAGGCATCAATTTGTCGACCTTGTCGGCTTTGGCGGCGCCAGCTACCTGTTCTGGTACGACACGACGGAAAGCAACTTGCACGGTCCGCTATACTTGACTCGCTTTTCCGATGAAGGCACGGTGCTCGATCCCTTCGGCTTGAACGGTTATGGCGAATCGTTCGGCCATGTCGGCGCCAGTGATAATCAAGCGTTATTCTTACAAAGCAGTTATCCCGGCTCCGGCACTGCCTACATCTATGCCCGTCGTTTCGATGCCGACGGTAATTGTCTCGATCCCAATTCGATAACCATCGCCACCGTCGACACGGAATATTACCTTCCGGACTCCATCGGTGTTGCTTTTAATGGAAGCAATTATCTTCTGGCATATTTTTATCAATTGGGAACTATGGGAAGTAATGATAAATTGTATGTGCGGAGTTTAAATCCGAACGGCTCGATCGGATCCGCCATTCTACTCATGGATGAAGACTTTTTAGCTAATAGGAATAATTTCCGCATTACTTCCAATGGCGACGAGTTTCTACTGTTGCGAACCTACTACGATCTGGATTCGCCGCGCGTCATCTGCGGAATGCGTTTGAATGCGAATGGTACATCGGTAAATGGAACGTGGGTGAATCTGGTCACCGATACGATCAATACAGCGGAATTTATGGACGAATTCGAAATCGTATGGGACGGCACGTATTACTGGCTGGTTTATAAAAAGGAAAATGCGAGCGGTTATCTTTCACTTTATACGACGCGCATTAACACGAATCTCGAAGTGTTGGATCCCGATGGGATTTTAATTTGGGATAGCACGTTACGCGAAAACACGGCAAGCGATTTCGACGTCACCACCGACGGTACGCAGCTTTTGCTCACCGTTATAAGTCACTATTATGAATCTTACGTCGATTACAACAAAATCCAGGCCGTGCGCATCGGCTTGGATGGTACGGTGTTGGACGATCCGCCGATCCTGTTGGATGAATTGAATGAAAATAATTATTATTTCAGATATATGCACTCCACGTATGATGGCACGAATTTCGTTGTCGGTTGGATGGTCAATAGTGCCGATTTAAAATCCTTCGTATCTCGCATTTCTCCCGACGGCACGTTGCTGGACCTTGCCGGGAAAACCTTCGCCTATAGCAGCGCCAATGAACAGGATCTGTCCGCCATCGGCTGCAACGGCGCCGATTACCTGGTTGCCTGGCGCGATAAACGCGAGAGTTTTTACGGCCAGCTTTTCGGAGTGATTTTATCGCCCGAAGGCAACCCGAAAACCGCATCCTTCCCGATCGACGAGGAATACAATGAATCTTGTCGGGTGGATGATATCCACATCGCCTCCGACGGGACCGATTTCTATGTTTCCTGGATGCGTGGCGGGGCGATTCGCGGCACAAAGGTCAGCGCCGCCGGCGTGGTGCAAAATCCTGACGGGCAGATCATCTACGATCACGGCGGCGGCTGCGATTTTCGTGAAATTCAATATGATCTGACCTACAATGGCCAGCATTATTTGCTTGGCTACTTTCGAGCTCTTCAGGTCGGATGCGGTACGTACGTCTATGAAATTATATATGCTCGTATCGGAGTGGATGGTGCAATCATCGACTATACCAATTGGGTGCCTCATCCGATTTATCTTGTGGATAGTCATCCGCAGGTGCGCATCGCTTATGACGGCGTCAACACCATTATCGCCTTTCCCGGAAAAAATGACATAATGCTGCCGGAGTACCAGTTGTATGTCTATCGTCTGGATAGCGATTACAATATTCCCGAACCGAACGGTATTTCACTACGGCAGGACAACGATATCACCATGGTGCGGATCGTCGGCGCCGATGACGCCAGTATGATCGTCTTTTCGCACGGCAATGATTTATACGGTTATGTGCTCAATCAGGACGGTACGGCCGGCGATCTCATTACCATCGCAACCGGTTTAGACCCGATAAACGACATCGTTCTCAGCTATGACGGTGCGTTGGTGCACGTCAATTACACCACCACGATTGTTACCAAAAATAACAGTATGACCTACGGTTTTCGCCTCAATCCGGACGGCACGTTGTATGATCCGGCTCCTTACGCCATCGGCGATATGATGGCCGATCCGTACTACATATCTTCGCCGTCCATTGCTTCGCGCAACGCCAATGAAACCATTTTCGCCTACGCGTCCTTTGCTGAAATAGGCGATGTGACCGTCCAGCGGGTAGTCGCGCGCAGCCTGGGGATGCTGCCGCTGGGGTTATCCTGCGATGACGGTTCGCAATGCGTCAGCGGGTATTGCATCGACGGCGTGTGTTGCGAGAACGCTTGCGGCGACGGTGTGACCGACGACTGCCAGGCGTGCAGCGAAGCAGCCGGCGGGACCGATGACGGCTATTGCACACCGGCCAATACGGGCACCGTGTGTCGTCCGGCGGCCGGTCTGTGCGACGAGGTCGAAACCTGCGACGGATCCTCGACCGATTGCCCGGCCGATGTTTTTGTTGCCGCCGGCGATGTGTGCCGCGATGCCGTCGACGACTGCGACATCGCCGAGCAATGCACGGGTACGAACGCAGCCTGTCCGACCGATGAGTTCCTGCCCAACGGCACGGCCTGCGACGATGAGTTGTATTGCACGGTTGACGATATTTGCACCGAAGGCATATGCGACGGCGACCCGCGCGACTGCGACGACGGCCAGTTCTGCACCGGCGTGGAGACCTGCGACGAAGCCAACGACGAATGTGATTCGCCGGGCGATCCGTGCGCGACCAATCAAACCTGCAACGAAGAAACCGACGATTGCGACCCCAACGTCGACGATGACGATACCACGCCCGACGATGACGACAGCACACCTGACGACGATGATGACGATACCACGCCCGATGATGACGACATCGATGACGATGACAACGATGATAACGACGACACATGTGAAAGTTTCTGCAATCGCGTGGAATCCTGCGGTTTGACCGATTTCTTTGGCGTCGACTCGATGAGCGAATGCTTGTCGATGTGTGCAAAATTACAATCGTCCTATCTGAATTGCGCGAAAGAGGCCGCCACTTGTAAAGAACTGGCCGCATGCTTCGGCGTTGATGGAAGCGATGATGACGATGATGACGATGATATTGGCAGCGGTGGTTGTTTTTAAATAATACACATTCCGAAATCCGGTTTCTAAAACGAGTAACTGGTAAAAAATGGGAGGAAATATGAAGTCGATATGCAGCAAAGTAATCGGTATGCCCCTGTTGTTGACGATTACCTGTTTGCTTGTTCCGTTTTTTATTCTCATTGCTTCGATCTCTGAGGCGCAATCTGCACAAATGTATCGCCAATGGGCCACGCGTTACAGCGCCGGGGCTGGCTACAGCGCCACCAGTAACGGTGTGGTTGTTGACGACGAGGGAAGTGTCTATATCGCCGGCATGACCGAAGACTATAACAATGAAGAAGAATTTATGGTCCTGAAATACAATTCCACCGGCGAGCAACAGTGGATTAAAACGCATCACGGAGAACCAGCCTACGGCGATGATGTAGCTAAGGCCATAACGATCGATGGCGATGGCAACATATACGCCACCGGTACAATCGAGAATTCTGTTGACACCGATTGCCTGACTGTAAAATACGATGCCGACGGAACCGAATTGTGGGCGGTAAATTATCACAACGGCAACTATGAACAATGTGACGGCGTGCAATTGGACGACTCCGGAAACGTCTACATATATGGCAGTAGCGGCGACGAGTATAAGAGTTACCTTGTGGTTAAGTATAATTCGGATGGTGTCCAACAATGGTTTTACACATATAGCCCTATTGGCAGTGAGAACCAACCGAAGGATTTTGCCGTGAATGGCGTCGGCAACGTGTATGTCACCGGCATGTCCAATACCGGCAATTGGGATGATATATTAACATTAAAAGTCAATACCAACGGAGTGCTGCAATGGGAAGTGCGGCAATCATGGGGAATGGACGCATGGGGCTTGGCGATTGCCGTGGATGGCGACGGAAATGTCTATCATGCCGCTCATAAAGAAGAGACCATAGGTTATGTCTCAGACACGTATATCGCCAAATTCAATGCGGCAGGCGTGGAACAATGGAATGCGATATACAATGGCCCAGGCAATTCTTCGGAGCCATACGATATTGCCGTGGATGGCGACGGCAACGTCTATGTGGCGATCAAGGATGATGAGGTGGCTAACTCCAATTTTTCCGATATTCTCCTCCTTAAGTATAACAGCGATGGAGTAAAACAGTGGCAACAGTCCTTTGCCCGCACCTCCGCCGGTTACGGCGATGGTCCCGATAAAATGATCCTTGATGGATCGGGCAATGTATATATCACCGGATACTCTGACGGCGGCGAAGGGAATATCGACGATGTCGCGACTTTAAAGTGGGATCCCGCGGGCACATTGTTGTGGACCGACTTCTATGACGGCCCCGCCGGTTCCGAAGATGTCGGCAAAGATGTTTTTCTGGATGATGCTGGCAATGTATACGTTACCGGTTATGTTACCAAAGAAAATTATGATTGGACGACGGGCGCCATCACCATCAAATACAGGATGTGCGACGGTTGCGTCATCGACGAAGAATGTTACGACGACGGCACGGTCAATCCGACGAACGTCTGCCAGATCTGCGATATCGATCAGGCCGACGACGCCTGGTCGGACAATGACGGCAACACCTGCGAAGACAACCAGTATTGTAACGGCGCCGACACCTGTGCGGCCGGCAGTTGCTCGGTCCATGGGGGCGATCCCTGCGATGAAGATGAATCCTGCAATGAAACGTCGGATACTTGCGATGCACCCGTCGACGACGATGACGACACTACGCCCGATGACGACGACGATGACGACGATGATGATGACGATATCGACGACGACGATGACGACGATGATGATGACGATGATGCCGATGCGGCCGACGATGATGTTGACGATGACGATGACGATGATGATGACGATGACGATGACGATGACGGCTGCGGCTGCTGACGCTTAGTTCGTACTAAACCCACGGCCTTTGGCCGTGTGACCCAAAGAGGTTCGACCG
>CALBTQ010000755.1 GCA_937967875.1 uncultured Pseudomonadota bacterium | reverse complement strand
ACCGAGATCTACACTCTTTCCCTACACGACGCTCTTCCGATCTCTGCGCGCTGCCCTTGCACCTGGCGCATTTTCTGCCGGTGACGCCGATTCCCGACACCCGAATGTTCGAGGAACTGCTCGCCCAGGGTGGGTTTGAGGATGTTTACGCGCCCCACGTGCTTAATCCCCAGCCGGATTTCATGTATCCCTATTTCGAAGATAAATTGTCCATGACCGATATGGCGGCGCTTTGCTCGCGCGCGTACCGCCGATTTTATCTGCGTCCCTCGCTGATCCTGCGCCATTTGCGTCTGCTGACTTCGCCGCGTGAGTTTTTCCACAAGGCGAAATTGGCCGCAACCTTGATCCGGTATACCTTGCAGAGTTTCCTGGCCCGCCTCTTATCATCCTGATAACTCATTCGTCCGCGGCGCGGCGGCTATGTTGGACAAGCCCCGGCGATTTCCGCATAATTGCCCCGAGATATCCGAAATGGGGGCGGCGATGAAGCCGGTGCTGAAGGCGCTGGATAAAAAAACGTTCGGTTTGTGGCTGTTGCGGCTTCTGCTGATCGCCTTGCCTGTGCTGCCGTTTTTCCTGCTGCTGCGTTACGTGGCGTCCAGCGGCAGCTGGATGATCTTCCTTTGGCTGATTTTATTGGGGCTCGATCTGGTTTTCGCCCTGGGCTGGGGACGGCGCTACAAACTGCGTCCCTTTATTCATTGGCTGCAACTGGTGATCTGCTGGCTACCGATGGTTATGACGGCGCCGATCTGGAGCGCCATCATCGGACGGAACATTCTACTCATGTTGGGTTGGCCGGCGCTGCTGGCGTTGTGGATCGGGTACGGTTTGATCTGCAAGACTCCGTTGCGCCGCGAGTGGCTGGTGCACGGCTTCGGCGCGATGTTCGTTCTTGTGGCGTTGGCGGCGAGCGGCATGACGTTTTCCTACCTGCTGGTTTTTCTGCTGCCGCTCGGCGCGCTGGCGCTGTTGGTGCGGACCTTGAGCCGTAACGATTTTTTAACCCACCCGCGTTGGTTGATGATTCCCATCCTGGCGATCTACGGCGCATGCATGTTTCAAGCTTTTTTCATCTATACCGTCGACGAACGTGGACGCCTGAGGCAGGTAGTCCGCCAACCGAGCGTTTATGAAATCGATCTGCGGGCATACAACAGCGGCAACCGCCAGCAGCAGAAACGCGGGAATTTTATTCGGTCGATGTTGTTTCCGATCACCGATGTGAGCGCTTTTTTAACCTGGCATGACAGCCTGCTTTTTTTGCCGCAACACCTGAATGCGGTGATCCGCTTCGAGCGGAACGGGCCGGGGGAATCGTTGTTCACCGACAATGTGACCGCCGATAACATTGTCGTCGACTTCTACCGCCGTCAATTTTATTTTGTGGTCGGTTCGCAACTTTTTCGCGGCTCCTTCGACGGCCTGACTTTCGAGCCGGTGCAAACCTTCAACCTCGACCGGATCGAGCACTCCTTGCCCAATCTCATCGATGGCTATTTTACGACGTCCACGGCGCGGTTGATGGTGCAATACGAGTACGATAACGGCGTCATGGTCTATGACGCCCTGGCCGACGAAGTCCAGCGCGTGGAGGTAGCCGGCTACCGGTTGAGGCACAGCATTTGGCACCCCGACGGCGACAAGATCATCGCCGTCGGCGCCCTCGTGCAGCAGGGCGGACCCCGTCTGTTCGTTTTTGATCTGACCGGGCAGGTCATGGGCGATGCCGTGATTCAATGTCGTGATTTGGTTTTCATATCGCGGGCCAGCGGTCGTTTTTTTTACCTGACGCATTTCATCAGCGGCAAGGTCGACAAGGTTTCGGTCGATACGCTCGAAATACGCAGGTCGTTGACGACGCCCTCCGGCGCGCGCAGCACGTTGGAACCGCCCGGCAGCGGTTGTCTGCTCGTGTCCAGCTTCCTGCGCGGGACGCTGAACGTTTACCGTCTGGACGACAAACGGTTGTTGCGGAGTTTGTACATCGGCCGGCGCACCCGCTCGATTCAACCGTCGTTGGAGGACGATTCGTTTCTCGTTTCCACTTCCGTGGGCTTGTTGAAGATCGACGCGCAAAGTCTATTGGCGGGCTGTCCGGGCGAGGCAGCCACGGGCGCGTTATAATTTCGTCTGGGGTTGGGTCTTACGTTTCACCGATATATTATAGATGTAAATTCCGCAGATGAGTTCGTCTTCGGTCACGCACTCGGGAAACAAGTCGCGGTGTTCCTCATCGAATTGAAACGTGATGGTCAGATCGTCGCCCGGCTCGGCCGGTAAAGTTTTTACCGGTAAATACAGGTGTGAAATGCCCGGTTGCGTGTGCAATTGCAGGGTCGATTTCCCCCGGGGTGTGCTCAACTCGATGATCAAGTCGAGATCCCGGTTATAGGCATACCGTTCGATTTCCAGGGTGAAGGCATCGACATTCGCCGCCTCAGCGAAAACCACGCTGGCGTTGTGCACGATCAGGCGTTTGTTGCAGCGGATTTGCTCGGTGGGCAAAAAACCGCGCGCTTGCGCGTAATCGTTGGCGCCGAATTGGATGGCGTCCAACCGCGCCTGCCGTGGCGAAGGCTGAAACCGGCTTACCGTAACCAACTGATAATTTACCTGATCGGCCAGGGAGAATCCCGCGCGATAAAAAGGTTCGGCGGTGACCGAACCGCACCCCAGCAGTTCGCGCCAACCGTAGGGCGTTTCCTCGATCGTCACCAGCCAGACGCGCTGCAGAAAAACGTTTTCCAGCAATTCGTCCCAGGAACGATAAGTGTTGTGCAGCGGATAGAACAGGTTGACGTACTCCGGCTTGTTGTCTTTCCACAGCATGTGGTGGCGCCAGTGGCCGGGTCCGAGGGTCGTCATCCAATTGGGTTGATTGCGCTTGAAGGAAAAATTAAACATGCTTTCGAAAAAGGAGTACGGCCCCACGGCGATCGCATCGCCCTCACGCAGATTGCGCTTGAGATACGCCACGGCGTTTTCGGTGTCGGCCTTTTCGGCGACCAGCAATGTTTGCGTCAAATCCACCGCCTGCCAGGAAATCACCGTCAGAAACGCGCCGCCGGCCAGGGCATATGTGAACAAACGCCGCGCGCGACTGGCCAGCAATTGCGTGAGCGTCCACAAGCCATAGGCCAACAGGAAATAGAGGAACGGAAGCAGGGGAATGAACCGTCGCATGGCAAAATAAAAATATTGATGTAGAAAAATAGTGATCAGGCCGTTGGCCAGATAAAAACTCATGCCGGTAAACAACGGCCATTGCATGTGCCAGGGCAAGCCGCGATGAGAGCGGTTCCACCACCACAATCCAAGCAGGATGAACGTCAGGCTAAACAGGTTGGTGGCCGGTGTCAGGCGCGAACCGAAGGTGGTCGACAGGCCGTAGAAATTGAAGGCGCCCAATTCCATGATGAAGTTCAGCAGACAAACGCCGATGCCGGGATATTCAAGGAAAAGGTCCATTTGGTTCACGACCGGCATGATCGTGCGCACGCCGGCGATGAAATAGATAATCAGGCCGATCGAAAATACGGCGAAAATCAACACCGCCAACGCCAAGACATAGGCGAACTTGAGGAATCTTCGCCAATCGGCCGGCGCTTTCGGCGAGCGCCACGCGGTCCACAGCGTTTCGAGAAAAAGCGGCGCGATGAAGGCCGAAAAACTGAAATGGCACAAAAATCCGCCGGCCAGCGTCAGTGAATAAAGGATCGTGCGATAGTGGCGGTCCGGTCCGTCGAGTACGCGGTGATGCAGGTAATACGCGCCGACGATCAGCAGGCACAACAGGGAATAGGGCATGATCGATTGCGAATAATAAACGTGCAGAGGCGAGATCGCCAGCAGCAGCCCGGCCGCCGCGGCGATAATGTGGTTTGTGCGCTGGCTGATCCAGGAGTAAAGCAAGGGCACGGTCGCCGCGCCGAAGAAGACTGCCGGCAATCGCAGATAGGCCGGCGAGTCGCTGAGCGGACTCCATAGATACATGATCAAGGTAAACAGCGGCGGATGCGGGCTGGCCATGAATGGCGCAAAAATGACCATCAGAATATTTTTCGATACGATTGCTTTGATGTAATAGCTTAACTCCTGACTGTCCAGCGACTCCAGACCCAGCTTGTTCAGTCGCACCCACAGCGCGCCGGCGAAGAACAACAACAGGGGTAGCCAGCGCCAGACGCTCAGATCCGGCGCGGGCGGAATCGGCCCGGCCTGGGCGGCGAATTTTCGGTAATACCGGCGACTGAAATAGAAAAACGCTCCGCTGCCGGCAATAAAGAAAATCCAGAGAAGCAGAATTTTAACAAGATTGTCCGCAATGTAGTTTTCTCCGCCCCAGAGAACGAGGCCGCTCGACAGTTTAAAAAATTGTTCAACCGGCATTGGTCCCCGTCCGCCCTGTCGTTCGGTTGTGAGGTCGCTTGCGGCAATCGCAGTTCATCACTCTACTCTCAGTTCTGGCGCCCGAACAAGAGCGCATGTTACTGAATGTACCCCAGCGACCGTAATTGTTCGATGTCGGCGGGCGAGAGCCGCACTTTCACGCCGCCCGGTTGGCGGTTGGTCGTTTCCAGCTCGAGATACGGCTCCAATCGGTCGTGCAAGTAATACTCCACGATGTCCGGATGGTCCGGGGCGAGGTTATGCTGGTCGCCCCAGTCCTCTTGTGGGTTGAACAATTTGGCTTGTTTGGGATTGAGGGTCTGTTCGATCAGTGGGGCGATCGTTTTCCATGTGGGATTCTGGAACGAATATTGCGGAATGCCCGGCATGGCTGTTTCGGAAAAAGCGCGATCTTCCTCTGCCGACCATGTTTGATCGTCAGCCATGATGCTCAAGCGATAGCGCCCCGGCGGGATCGGCAAACCAACCAGATCCAGCACCGTCGGCAGAATCTGTGTTGACGCCTCGATCAGCCGGTTCGATTTGACGCCGCGCTCGACGCGCGCCGGATAACGGATGATCATCGGCACGTGAATCTGCTGCGAATAAAGCGCGGAGCCGTGACCGATTTCGTTGTTCTCGCCGAATGATTCGCCGTGGTCGGAGGTGACGATCACGATCGTGTTGTCCAGAATATTCGCCCGCCACAACCGCTGCAATAGAAACCCGAGTTGATCGTCGGCGAAGTTGATTTCCGCGTCGTACAGCCTTTCCAGAATGTCCAGTTCGCGACTGCCGTAGGTCAATTGCCCGTGCTTGGCGATCATGTGGTCGACGTAGCCGTCCACCGATTTCAACTCGTGATCCTTGACGAACTTGCGGCGGAATTCCTCCGGCGGCGTGTACGGATCGTGCGGATCGAACAAATGCAGGAACATGAAAAACGGCCGTCTGGCGTTCTTGTCGATGCGCGAGACGGCCACGCGGATCAACCGGTCGGCTGTGCTTTGGTTGTAGGAAAAATCCTCGAAGCCCTGATCCAGATTGTAAATCGGGCTGACGAAATGACTGCTGGTCACCGCCATCGTGTGATAGCCCGCCTCCAACAAGTACTCAGCCAGTGTCGTCACCTTGTTCGACAGCGTGATGCCCTGCACCACGTTGCAGCCGTGTTCGATCGGGTAGAAACCGGTCAGCATCGAGACGTGCGAGGGCAGGGTCCAACTGCTCTGGCTGATGGCCCGCTCAAAGATGATGCCCTCTTCGGCGAGACGGTCGATCATCGGCGAAGTGTTGCGCCTATGCCCGTAACAGCCCAGGTGATCGGCGCGCAACGTGTCGATACTGATCAGCAAGATGTTCGGATGCCCGACCGCGGCGTCGCTCTCGGCCGGTTCGTCAATCCAGGCGACGGTCACGGGCAGCAGGACGAGCAGGAAAATCCACCAATGACGCCGGGAGACCGGCGGCAACTGAATCGACCGCTTTGCCTTCGGCAGTTTGAGCCCGCGTCGGGCGGCGCGATAGTACCGCACGCCCTGCCAGATCGTGGTGGCCAGCAACAGCCCGAATCCCAGGTGAACCGCCAGGTAGGTCAGCAACGGCACCGGCGCCAGCGAAAGAAATTTCAGCAGATACAGCGGTTGAACAATCAGCGGCTGCAGGGCGTATTCGGACACCTGGTTCAACACGTCGGCGACCGGCGCCGGCAAATTGTGCACCAGCATTTGGAAACGGCCGATGTTATCAACCATGATGTTCAAAATCACCAGTGTGGAGACGACCTGAATCAGTCCCATCGAGCCGAAGTACAACGCGGTAAAACCGAAGGTCTGCCCGAAGGTGGGCAAGCGTTTGGAGAAGCGCCTCAGAAAAAACAGGAAAACCTGGCCGAGAGGAAAGAGGATCTGGCACATCGACCAGTATTTGGCCGCGAACATCACTTGCTCCGTCAGCCGGCAGACCCGTGCCAAGGACT
>CALBTQ010000754.1 GCA_937967875.1 uncultured Pseudomonadota bacterium | reverse complement strand
CAACGCTCTTCCGATCTAGCCCGATGATGCGGTCGCCCACGTTAATGGTCGAGCCGTCGATGACGCTCTCGTTTCCGACCACGCCGACGGTGAACCCGGCCAGGTCGTATTCGCCGGCCGTGTACATGTCGGGAATTTCGCCGTTTCGCCGCCGACCAGCGAGCAGCCGGCTTGCTTGCAGCCCTCGGCGATGCCTTCCACGACTTTCACCGCCACTTCGTTGGCCAGCTTGCCGGTGGCGAAATAGTCGAGGAAGAAGAGGGGTTCGGCGCCCATCACGATAATGTCGTTGACGCACATGGCCACCAGATCGATGCCCACAGTGTCGTGTTTATCGGCCATGAAGGCGATTTTCAGCTTCGTGCCTACGCCGTCGGTGGAGGCGACGAGAATCGGCTGACGATACTTTTGTGTATTGAGCGAAAACGCCGAGGCGAAACCGCCGATTTCCTTGTGCACTTCCGGTCGAAACGTCGCGCGCACAAGCGGTTTGATCTGGTTGACGAATTCATTTCCGGCATCGATGTTGACGCCGGCTTCGCGATACGTGCTGTATTTCTTCAAAATGGGTCCTCCGGGGACCGAGTTCGGCTTGGAAGTTGCTCTCTTTTACCCAACGCGTCAAAAAATGTCAAAGCCAAAACCCAGGGTTACAACATATCCGTTTCTTGCATTGTCGGCACCATTTTTTTTAGGAATCAATTGACAATTTACTCGTTTAAAACCTAATCTGATAAAATTGTAGTTGGCGTCTATTAATTGCATGGGGAAACGTGTGTTTCGGGGAGATAAACTCAGGAAATGAATGAGGTAAACATAAGTTTTTTTGGCGATCTCGAACAATTTTCCACGAGAAATTTGTTCGTTTCGCTTCAGGCACAACGCGAAACGGGAGCGTTGTATCTGCAGCATGAGCGCATTACAAAAAAGGTCTACTTCCTGAATGGTCAACCGGTGCTGGCGCAATCGACCGCTCCGCGCGACCATCTGCCTCGCCAGTTGTATCGCGAGAATCGCATTACTCTCGATCAACTCGAGGCGGTCGCCGCTCAACAACGGCAAAGCGGCAAGGACATCGAATCGATTTTGGTGGAATTGAAGATCGTTTCCCCCGAGGAACTGATCGCCATCCGCAAAAAAATCATCCACGCAATATTGCTGGATGTGGTGCGCTGGTCCGCCGGTCAATATTATTTTCGCTTCGACGCCGACTATCCGCCCTGGATCGGCGCCCATCTGGAACCGTTCGATACCTTCGATCTGATTCGCCAAGGCTTGAGCCGCGGCCTATCCGACAAATGGCTGCGCTCTTACTTCCGCAACCGCATCAATCGCGTTCCGCGCCTGGCGCAGGATGCCGCGGTCGTGCGGGAACGGCTGGGGCTGGACGAGGAGCAACAGGCCGTACTCTGGACAATCGACGGCGAGCGCAACCTGGAGAAAATCATCCTGGGTTCACCGTTGCCGATCGATCAAACACACATTCTGCTCCTGACGCTGGAAACCCTACGCATCATGCACTACGACTCGGACGACCTCGAAGACGAAGAAGAGGAACGCGAGTACGACACGTCCGAATGGGGCGTGGAGGAAATGGGGCTCATCCAGCGCCTGCAGGAACGCGGTCCCGAACTCCTGCGGAAAACTCCCTTCGAATTGCTCGGCGTGACGCGGAGTTTCAACGAAGAGGAACTGCGCAAGGGCTATTATACGATTGCGCAGAATTTCCATAAAAAAGAGATCGTCGATCATCTGCCCAAAGAACTGCGCAAAATGTCCAACGACATCTTCGAACGGGCGAGCCGTGTGTTCGAGGCGCTGGTCATTTGGGAGAAAAAGCGCAGCAACGGCGATTTCGATCGTTTCGACGACATCGATGATGAATTCCTGGTGAATCCGGGTTTTCCGCATCTGTCGGCTGAAATCGCCTTCCTCAAAGGCGTCAAATATGTATTGGAAAAACACATCGACGAAGCCACCGATTCCCTGGCCGACGCCCGTTCGTTCGATCCGTCGGTCAGCGAATATCGCGCCTGGCACGCCTGGTGTATTTTCAACGGTTCGCTGAACGTCGACGAAAAAACCAATCGCAACGCCCTGGTAGAATTGCGCAAGGCGGCGCACGACGACAGCGGCTCGATCGAAATCGCCAAACTGTACGCCCATGCCCTGGAGCAATCGGGCCGGAATGAAGAAGCCGGCCAATATTATCGGAACATCCTGATCAAAACGCCACAGGACCACGAAGCGCTTGAGGGCGTCAATCGATGCCGCAAACCTTTGCTGCGCAAGGACATCGATTCGGTCGATACGACCGACCAGGTCGACTCCGAAGAGGAAAAGCGGCTCAAAGACGAAATGGCCAAAATGGAGCAGGGCGATTATTTCCAGCTTTTCGGCCTGGACCGTAACGCCTCGGATCAGGCGATCCGCCGGCGCTATTTCGAATTGGCCAAGGAGTATCACCCAGATCGATACAAGAATACGCGGCTGCTGGATACCGCCGAACAGATCTTCGTTCTGATCAACGAAGCCTACGACGTGCTGACCAGCAAAAACAAACGCCGCTTATACGAACGGTCGTTGCGCGCGGTCGAATCGCAAAAATCGCAGTTGGACATCGAAAAGAACATTTCCGATCGTCACCTGCTGCAAAAGGGAAAATCGTTCATCCAGTCCAACAATTGGGACAAAGCCTGCGATCTGTTTTCGCGGGCGATCAACGAACGGAAAATTAAGGATCCCCGCTTCCAACTGTACAACACTTGGGCTATGTATAATCGGGACAGCCGCTCGAATCCGAACATTCGAATTGAGACCGACGCATTGTTCCGTAAAGCGATCGAAGAACTTCCGGATTTACCCGACGCCTACCTGCTTTACGGCAAGTTTCTGCGGCGTCAGGAACAATACGCCAAGGCTAAACAGAATTTCGAACGCGTGCTGGAACTGGATCAACATAACGTCGATGCATTGCGGGAACTGCGCTTGATTATGCAACGGATCAAAACAACCGGCGAAGTGACCGTAACGCAACCGACGAAGCCGTCGAAGGATAAGGATGCAAAAACCGAAAAGAAGGGCTTGTTCGGCTCGATTTTCGGCAAAAAGAATAACTGAAACAGGTTAAAGGAGATCCGATGGCCTCGAAACGAGTGCTCGTGGTGGAACCTTCCCAAGACGAATGGGATTTCATGAAAGAAATCTTTGACTTTCGAGGTGATGTCGCCACGTGGGCGCCCAACAGCAAAAAGGCGATGGAGCTCTTCAGCAATTATAATTACGATCTCATTCTGATCGAGGCGTTGATGCCGCAAATGTCCGGTCAGGAAATATGTTCCAAGATGAGGCGGCATGAAGTCGGCGCTGCGACGCCGATTTTGATGACCGGGGCGATTCTGCGCAACTTTAAAATTGCGCACGAAGCGCGCATCAAATTCGGTGCGAACGACATTTTGGTGAAGCCGTTCGATCCGATCGATCTCGAACGCAAACTTGCCTATTACCTCGACGGCGTCATTCTGGAAGAGCGCGAAGAGGATTCCTTTAAAGATGATGAAGAGGGACACGTCGCCGAACCGGAACCGGTCGCCGCAACGACCAAGCCGATGTATCCGCACTCGATTAAAGTCGCCGGTTCGCTGGCTGAGATCGGCTTTGCGCGTTTGTTGGCCGCTTTCTGGGTCTTGGGAGAAGACGGCGTTTTACACATCCAAAGCGGCAAGTTGACCAAGCACATTCATTTCCATCAAGGCAACATCGTCTATGTCAGCGGCGGCGGTCGTCATGAAAGCCTCAGCCGCATTCTTCTGAAACGCGATCTGATCGACGACGAAACGTTCGCTTTATCGCTCAATAAAATGCTGGAAACCGGTAAGCCGCAAGGCGAAGTGCTCATCGAAATGGGCGCATTGACGCCGCACGATCTGTTCCAGATGCTTACGGTGCAGGCGCAGGAAAAGCTGTTCAATCTCTTCTTCTGGGAAGAGGGGAAGTATTGGTTCGAACCCGGCGCTTCTGGCGAACGCGACAACGCCATCCAATTGCCGCTCAAATTCGAACAGCTCCTTCGCAAGGGTTTGACCAAAACCCTCGAATTGAAAAAGCTCACGGAAATTTTCACCGGCAAATTCGAGCTGGGCGTTTTCAAAACCGACAAAGGCAAACAGATCGCCCCCAAACTTTCGATCAACGAACAGGAACGCCGCTTGTGGCAGGCCTGCAACGGGAAAAACACGCTGGCGATCGTCCTCTCACAAAGCGAACTGACGCCCTTGGCCAGCCTTGTTTTCCTGAAAATGCTCTGGCTGACCGGCGCGATCGTCTTCGCGCGCGCCCTGAAAGAAAATCAAACCACGATGATGCCCTATGTCGATCCGCTCAATCGTTCGAACGATTCGATCGACGAGGTATTGCGTTCGACGATCGCCCAACGCTTCACGCAATACAACAAACGCTCGGTCGAGCAGATGCTGCCCGTGCAGCCGAACGCGACGACCGAGGAAATCGTGCGGATATATCAGGACGAATGTCGTGGTTTGTTCGACCCGGCCTTGCTGGAACGCGCCGATGAACTGACCAAGGTCAAGGCCGAAAAGATCTTCCAAATGTTGACCAAGGCGTTTTCGATCCGAACCAATCCGGACGAATGGCAGGCCTATCAGGAAAGCCGGAACGTCACGCGCCGCGCCGACGACAGCGGTTTGCAGTCGGAAGTGTACTTTCAGCAGGGATTGGTTTCCTTTAACCACGGCAATTTCGTCGAGGCGACCGACCTGTTCCAATCGGCGATCGAAGCCTACAGCCAAGATCGGAAGAGCACACGTCTGAACTCCAGTCACCGAATACGATC
>CALBTQ010000753.1 GCA_937967875.1 uncultured Pseudomonadota bacterium | reverse complement strand
CATGAAGTAGCGCAAGCCCGGCAGCAACAACAACAGCGTGACCGTCAATCCCGCCTGTTGAACGATAAGCTGTTTCATTTGCGCCATTGGCAATCAATCCACGCTATTGTCGTCGGACCAGTTCCGGGGAATGTGTCAGGAGATCCCGAACATTCGCGGCCGATTATCCGCATTACACAGAACGTTGATAATCATCATTTGTCCCGCTTCGAAAAAAAATCGGATGATCCGCACGCGACATCTAAGCACCTTCCCTCGCCGATTCGTTTCATCAGAATTATAGCTTAACAACCTAATAAAGCTTCAATTTATACCATCCAAGTGCGTAAAGGCATTTTCAGTTTGTCGGTTGGACGGGCGGCAGGTGCAATACGGCATTACGCAGCAGAATACTTTGCGGAGCGGCACTCTGAGTGTTCCATCGCCGAATGTTTCGTAGATTTTCGTGCAACAGCTCCGGCGTAGCTAAATTGAAAGTCGGTTCCAATCGCAATTCGATGGTCGACCCATGCAATTCGTAAGGTACATGATCGTCAGTCTGGCACGAATAGCCGAATTTTTGCATCTCGCCGCAAAGTTGCGCCGCCTCTTCGCCGGCGCCAACCACGGTCAGCGGCGCATCATTGTTGATCGTGCTATTCAATGCCGTGACGATCTCGATCGGATTGAAAGAAGTCCGCTTAAGTCCTTCCTCGAAGACGGGCATCTTTTGGAAATACATGCCCAATGGGATGCATGTCAAAATAAACAAGATTATGCCGGCAACGATTTTCGACCATCGGAAGCGGAGTCTGGGATAAAGCAACAACCAAACGATTCCTACGAAAAAGACAATGATCATCGTCTGCCAATAGCTGCCAAGCAAAAAATGAAGAATCGTTGCGCTTGACGCCAATAAAACAAAGGGTGGATTGACATTGCCCAAGAAAGACCAAAATGAATAGGCTGGTACATAATCGGTAAGCGGCTTTTGTCGGTAGGCATAGGACGGAGTATGAAAGTCATTAACGCGAATGACTTCAAATCGGCTTCCCTTGAGAACGAGACTCATATTTTCGGAAAGAGGAACCGGCTGCGGAAACAATTCGCGATCAAGCAGCAAATAGCGAACCCGATATCGACTGATCGCTTTTTCGACATACGCCAGATTATCGAGTGGAAACGGCACATTGTAGCGTCGATGATAGAAAGCCGGCGACCAATAAGGCACGCTCATCACCACATCATCGGCGGACGTATTTTCAGTGATCCATCGAGTTACCGATAGATACTCATGATAATCTTTTCTTGGTTTATCGTTAATAATTTTCTCCAAAATAAATGGAAACAAAATAACAATCGTTGTAATGAGACTTAACGACAGCAATGATCTGCCGAGACGTTGCCGTCTTTTAGCCAGCGCCTGAATCGCCGAGAAAGCCATTGCCGGGATCGTCAACCAAAGAAACCAAAAATGTCGGTCTTCAACCTGATATAACAAAACACCAATGGACACAACATATCCGGCGATGAGCAAAGCAAGCAGTCGCCATATAGGATCGTTTCGGCGTAGCCAGACGCCGATCAGGAAAAAGGGGAAAACATAGTAACCGACGGAATCGAAAACGCCGGGAAAGAAACCGAATTCGGCTCGTTTTCCAATAAACATTGATTTTAATTTTATAATCATATTTTGCATGAAGGATTGATCATTGTACGGTATGAACTTTCTCGCGGAGAGGCTCTCCGGATCGCAAAGCATCGACCCCAAGTAAAGGGTGTCGGATTTTCCCGTCAATATATAGTTCTGAAAATGCATCTCTTCATTGAAAAAGGGATTTCCAAAAACGATGGCTGACCGAATTCCCGTCAAAGCGATCGGGATAACCAAAATGCCCATCAGGAGCAAGGTCTTCTTCAACATCACCCACGATCGATCGTACAATAACCAATAACCGAAATAGGCCGGAAGAAGCAGTCCGCCGGTGCTTTTAAAACCGATGGCGATCGCTCCGGTTAATCCGGAAAAGACAATTTTTCGTTCCGTGAAAAAATAGACTGAAAGCAGCACAAAGACGGCGTTATAAATATCGGCGTTTCCCATATCCTGATCGATGGAATAGAACCACAATCGAGGTAGAAAAAGATAATAAACGATCCCATAAATTGCGGCCGTTTTCCCAAACCATTTACGGAAAATGAAAAACATGATCAGGGGAGTGAGAAAGAACATCAATAGGTACGGGACGGCGAATGTAGCCTGTGATTCTCGAAACAGGGCGTAAAAAGGCACTAAAAATACCGCAGTGAAATTAGCTCGATGATCGGCCGGATGAGGCAATTTCAGCAGCTCTTTCGGACCCCCGTATGCTCGAATCGCCGTCTCGGTAAACGTTCCGTTTTCCCATAAGGAACGTGCAACCGTTCCAAATTCGTATGTATCCGAATCTAGTAGCGGACTCCAATAGATGAAATACGCCATTATTGAAGTAATGACCAGTGACAAGAAAAAGATAAAACGAAAAGATTTAGAGAAATAAATGTCGGGCAATTGGCGGTTGTTGTTCCACATTCGGTTAATCATTTTTCCCAATACAGCCTCATAACCTGCCTTTATTCTTCTTGTAAATCCAGGAATATCACAACACTGCATTCACATCAAATATATCGGGATACGAACCGGCTTTCATTAACTCCGCTCATTCATCCGTCATCCATGCAACGATTGTCGAAAATTATTTCTTTCGTTGGCCAAACAGGCGGGCAAAGGCCGAATGCGCCAACGCGGCCAGGCCGACGACCATGTCGCCGAGCGACAGCACATTGGAAAACAGCAGGCGCAACACGACATGGGGACGAATGAAAAACCTCATCAAAGCTGTCTTTTGCAGGCGATCGATCTCACGGGTGGTCATGTGTTCATTGACGGTAAAGGCGGAAAAACCATCGGAATAGAAAGTGGCGATGCGATCGAAATCCTCTTCCTGGATGTTCGTTTCAGCCGCCAGCCGATTGAACAAAGCCGATCCCGGATAAGGCACGACCACGTTGAACTTCGCCAGATCCAATGGCAATGAGCGCGCGAAACGGGCCGTCTGCTTAAAGTCCTCTTTCGTCTCGCCGGGCAAGCCGATGAGAAACAGGCCCATCGTATTGATTTTCTCGCGATCGCAAATCTCCACGACCCGGCGGATCTTCTCGTTGCTGAATCCTTTATGAATCGTGTCGCGAATGCGTTCCACCCCGCTCTCGATACCGAACATCAACGCGCAACAGCCGGCGCGCTTGAGCGTGAGAATCAACTCCTCGTCGAAAATCTCCATTCGCGCTTCGGTCACGAAGGTGGACTTGCCGGGCAAGCCGGATTGAATGATCGCCTCGGCCAGTTCCATCCCATATTTTTTGCTCACCGGGAAATTAGCGTCGTGGAAGGTCATGTGACGGCAGCCAAAGCGGCGGTTGTTTTCGACCATCTCCTGCGCCACCAACGCCGGATCGCGCAGCACGACCTTCTTCCAAAAATGGTTTTGGCTGCAAAACAGGCAATTCCACGGACAGCCGCGCGAGGAAATCAACGGCAGCGTCATTTTACCGTAGGTCAAAATCGTATGCGTTTGGTACTGCGAAAGATCGAACAAATCCCAGGCGGGAAACGGAATATGATCCAGCTCGCGCAGTTGCTCGGCGCGCGGCGTCTGCACGACCTCGCCGTTTTTCATAAACGACAGACTCGGGATCTCCGCCAAATCGCCGGAGCCGCCGAACGCATCGACGATTTTTTCGATGAGCGGTTCGCCCTCGCCGTGCACGATCGCATCGGCCCATCCTTCGCGTAAAATACGTTCGTGAAAAATGGACGCATGAATATTGCCCAACACGATTTTCGCAGCCGGCAAGGACTGGCGGATTTGCAGACAGATGCGTTTGGTTCGGCTCGCCGAGGCGGTCAACAGATTGAAACCGACGACGTCAGTCCCGAAAGCGGTGATCCGACTGACCATACTTTCGTCGGAGGTCCCTTCGGCGAACTGATCGATGACCATCACCTGGTCGCCGCGCGCTCGTAAAATCGCCGCCAGATACGCAATGCCCAGCGGCGCGACTTTCACCGCAAACCGGCGCGCGAAGCCGAGGTTCCGCTCGTAATTCACTCCCGGATTGATGAACGAGATTTTGGCCATCTCAGGCGACTTCCCACTGTTGAACGGGTGCATGCATTTTGACTACTCCAACGCCTTGAAACGCGGGTAGAGCCGCAGATCGAACAGGTAGCGCAAGGCCCGGGGAATCGTTTGCAGCAAATGCCCGAAGTCTTCGAAGAAATAAATTTTCGACCAGCGATCGGGACGGAAATAGAATTTCGAATATTGCCGCAACAACTCCCACTTGATTTGCTTGTCACTGAACGTAATCGGCGCTTCCTGCCCCCGCTTCATCATAATGCCGAAGGAAAACTCGAAGATGCTGAACGAAACGACGTCCAGTTGCGTTTTCTTCAAGAACGTGGCGGTCATATCTTGATCCCGCTTCGTTTCGCCGGGAAGAGCCAGCATGAAATGGCCGACCACCTTAATGTTGTGCCGGTGCAGAATTTCAATGCCCGGCTCTACATCCTTGACTTCGAAGTCCTTGCCGATCGAATGCAGGAACTCCGGCGAACCGGTTTCCACGCCGATGTGCACATACTGAAAACCGGCATCGCTCATGGCCTCGGCCATTTCGTCGGACAGCGGCTTGGGTTTGAACCACGTGGTGAAGCGGAACGTCTTCGGAAAACGCGAGGCGATTTTCTCCATCAGGCTGATGGTGTACTTCGGCCATTGATTGAAGGAACCGTCACGGAAGAAAACCTTACGCACGCCCAACGAACGCAAAAAGTCCAGTTCGTCCAGAATCGCTTCATGTTCGCGGAAGCGCGTCGGACCCCATCCCGGCACGACGCAGAAGCGGCACTTGGCCGGACAGCCGTGTGTGGCGTAGATCGAACCGAAGGGCGGCTTCCAATAGGGCAGATAATATTTGGAAAGATCCAACAGATCGTGGCGCGGCACGTCCCAATCCAATGGTTCGTGGGTCGTCTCGCTGACGATCTTCCCAGATCGGAAGAGCGTCGTGTAGGGAAAGAGTGTAGATCTCGGTGG
>CALBTQ010000752.1 GCA_937967875.1 uncultured Pseudomonadota bacterium | reverse complement strand
CCTCAAACCGCCGCCTCCCGAGGAATCACCGCTGGATGCGCTTAGCCGTTACACGCCCCCGCCCGAATACGGTCCGGGCAGCGCCAAACCGGGCGGTACCCGTTTGTACACGTGGAAGACCAAACGACTGCGCATCGAGTTGCGCATCGGTTCGCTGCCCTTCACGCGCGATCCGCACGCGCAAATCGTCGAGGCGCAAGAAGAGTTTTCCTATCCGATCACCTATGAGCTGGAAACGCCCGTCAACCAGGAGCAGGTCGAACCCGGCGACACGGTCGTGAGCGGGCTGGATCTGCTGCACCGGTTCAACTTCATAAAAATTGTGATCGATTTCTGATCAGAGCGACGCGCCGCAATGCTTGCAGAATTTGGCGTCGTGATCGTGGTCCTGCCGCCCGCACGACGGGCAGGCGCCGTGTCCCTTATCTTTTTCCCGGCGCACGGCCTGGACCAGCTCGGCGGAAAAAATGCCCGTCGGCACCGCGATGATCCCGTAACCCAGAATCATCACCAGCGAGGCAAGCGCTTGCCCCCAAACGGTGTGCGGCGCGATGTCGCCGTAGCCGACCGTGGTCATCGTCACGATCGCCCAGTACACCGCGCGCGGAATGCTGGTGAAGCCGTTGGCCGGTCCTTCGACCAAATACATCAGCGAGCCCATGATCACCACCAGCGTGAGCACGGCGACGAGAAACACGACGATCTTCTGCCGGCTCTGCGCCAGCGCCCGCGACAGCATGCGCGCCTCGCCCAGGTAGCGCGTCAGCTTGAACACGCGAAACACGCGCAGCAAGCGCAGCACGCGAATGACCAGCAGCGTCTGTGCGCCCGGCGCCAACAGGCTGGCGTAGGTCGGCAATACCGCCAGCAGATCGACCAGCCCGAAAAAGCTCAGCGCGTAACTGCGCGGCCGGCGGACGCTGATGAGCCGCAGCAGATACTCGACGCTGAACAAGAGCGTGAACAGCCACTCGATCGCGTACAGCAAGCGGCCGTGCGCGACGCGGATTTCGCCGACGCTTTCGAGCATCACCGCGACCACACTGAGCACGATGGCGATCAGCAGCGCCACGTCGAACGCCTTGCCGGCGGGCGTGTCGGCCTCGAAAATCACCTCGAAGATTTTACGCCGCAACGGCGAATCGGGCGGCAGTTCGTTGGGCGTGCGGTAGGTCGTGTACAGCGGTCGTTGATTCGCGGGCGGCGCGTTCATCGCCTCACCCCTGCGCACCGGGCGCTTCGGTCCATTGCCGCCCCTGCGCGTCGCGATGCAAAATCGCCGGCGGACGGATGTTCGCGTCGGCGAATCCGGCCAGTACGCGCTCGGTCACGTCGGTCTCCAGCGCCTTCTCGTAGCGCACGTCCAGCACGTAGACCTTCGCCCGCAGGCGGATGGCGAAGTAGTTTTCGTGGATCACCTGGTTGACCAGCACCGTCCACGGCTTTTTCAGATAGGCATACCGGTTGGTGGTGATCGCGTCGGCGACGATCTGCTTGGCTGTCGCCGGATCCTGGTCGGCGCCGATGAAAAAATCCATCTGGATCAGCATGTCCAGCGCGCCGGCGTTGCCGCTGGCGACGATCTCGGTAAGAAACATGTTGTTGGGAATCGTCACCAGGTTGTCGTCGAGCGTCACCAGGCGCACCGAGCGCAGGCCCATGCTGGTGATCTCGCCGTATGTGCCCTGAAAGGTCACGCGGTCGCCGACCTGAAACGGCCGGTCGATGAGGATCGTCATGCCCGCGATGATCGACGCGGCCAGATCCTTGAGCGCGAAGCCGGCGGTCACCGCGATCGTGCCGCCCAGCGCCAGCAGCAGCTCGTTGGACATATGAAAAGACAGCAGGACCGCCACGATGAACACGAAGATGTACATGAAGAAACGGATGAACGTGCCGATCTGCTGAATCAGCAACCGCCGCTCGGTGAAGCGATTGCCCAGGCGCTCGAAAAAGCCGCGCAGCAATTGGCTGAGCAGCCAGGTGGCGACGAACAGCAGCAGCGACGTCAGCAGCCCGCCGACCCGTACGAATTGGACAATTTGCGTTGCTTCGCCCATGGTTCTTCTCCGCTTGCGACCTTACGAATACAACAAGTTTTTGCGTTTCAAATAGCGATTGACCGCCCGATCCCAGAACGACGACACGCGGTAGCGCCCGCCGTCGTCGCGTAAAATGCCCCGCGCCGCCAGTGAAATGAACAGCAGCTCACAGGTGCCCGGCGGATAGTTGAGCACGCGCGCCGCGTCGGGCACGGTCAGGTTGCCGTGCGTCACCACCGCCGCGAGCAAAAAGCGGCTCGGCTCGTTCAGCTTTTCCAGAATGCCCGCGTCCGGATCGGCGAACAGGCGCACCTTGACGCCGTCGTCGCCCGCCGGCGCCAGCGAACGCAACCAGAAATGCAGCGCCATGCGCGGCAGGCCGTCGGCATAATCCCAGAGCAACTGCCGGTAGCGCTCGCCGGTGCGGATCACCTCGCTGGCGAACTGCGTGCCGTCGACGCGATCGATGATCAGATCGTCATAGGAGACATGCACCGCGCTGCGCCCCATGCGGTCGGTCAGCAGGCGGTCGATCGCCTTTTCGTCCCACGGACGCATTTCGTATACGTCGCTGAAGATGTTGCGCGCCAGACGGGCGCTGTCGACGAACTCCCACACGTACTTGGAGAACGAACACACCCAGGCGATGTGCGGCACCGTGCGACCGACGATTTCGCCGAAAGCGTTGAAGCCGGTCAGGCCGTTCACCGCGCGCAGCACGAAGTTCTCGCACTCGTCCAACACGATCAACCGCGGCGGCCCGGCCAGCAAGGCGGCGCGCACCTGCTCAGGCGTGTCGACCGGCTCCAGGCCGAGCAACTGGCACAGATGCCGACAGGCGAATTGTTCGCTGTGAATGTCCTCGTCGATCTCCGCCAGCGTCACGTTCATGTCCACCACGCGTTCGCGCAGACGCCTGAGCCACGAGGTCTTGCCCACGCCGCCGGCCCCGACCAGCGCAGCCGAACAGCCGCCTTTGCCCTCGCGCCATTGGGCGAGGCGGGCCAGCAACTGATCTTGCAAGGGAAAATAATCGATCGCCAGAGCTCCGGCGACCGGCTCCTCGGTGAACGCCTCGCGCAAGGCGGCGGGCAACTCGTGCAGCGCCACATCCTGATGCCCCACGGTTTCCGCCTTTTTCTCCAACTGACGGCGGAAGATGAACGCCAGCGCCTTGCGCGTATGGCGAAACTGCGAGAGCAGATCGCCCGCGTAATGGCGCAGTCCGCGCCCGGCGACCATGACGAACGCGGCCGGGATCGTCACCAGCAGCAGCCACTTGCTTTTTTGCTCGCGCAGCAAGGCCGACAACCGGCTTTCGGGGAAATAGCGCAGATGCGCCGCGGTGATCGGTTCGCGCCACCAGCGCAGCA
Organism: uncultured Pseudomonadota bacterium; assembly: GCA_937967875.1. Taxonomy (GTDB): domain Bacteria; phylum Lernaellota; class Lernaellaia; order Lernaellales; family Lernaellaceae; genus CALBTQ01. The sequence continues at coordinate 1,706 of CALBTQ010000752.1, read as the reverse complement.
GCACCACGGCGAGCGGAATCGCGCCCAGCCAGAAAAACGACACGACCAGCCGGTGCAGATACCCCAGCCCCAGCATGCGGTGCGAAAGGGCCAGGAAGACGATCACCGGAAACACATAGCGCGCCACCAGCCGGAACGACCGCATAATGCGCTCGCTCAACTCCTTCGAAACGCGGATGCGCTGCGAAGTGACCGCGCTGGTCACCAGCCACAGCGACACCGACAAGCTGAAGCGATACCAGACGTACGCCAACGCGAACAGGCGGATGAACATGATCTCCGGCACCGTGCGCCCGCCCACAACCCAGAAAACCAGATAGGTGAAAAGCAGCAGCCCCAGATCGTCGGCCAGCACGATGATCATTCCCAGCCAACGGTGAGCGGCAATGCGCAGCAATCGGTCGGCGCCGCCGCGCAGCACGCCGGCCTGCGCCCGCTGCAACAACGGCAGCGATCGTTGCCGCCAGTAAATGAAAACGATCAACACCAAGAGCAGCTTGAGCAGGCCGGTGCCCGCTTTGCTGAGCGTCAGCATGTTCAGCATCACCGCCCGCCAATCGGTGAGCAAGCGCAGCCGATGATACGTGTGCACCTGGGACATCAACCGCAGATTTTCGATTTCGAACAGGATCTCGCCGACGCCGCCCTGCGTCAGTCCGAACGACATCTGCCATTGTTGCGGTGACAGCAAAGGCATCAACTGCAAACGCAGGTCGTTGAGCCGTTTGACGTCGCCGTAAAATTCCTCGAGGTGCGCCGCGCGCAAATCGATCTCCTGCGTGCGCAAACCTATTTCGTCGCTCCGGATATCCGCGATCGCCTTGAGCAGATTCGCCCGCTCGTTATGCGCGCTCTGCAGCGTGGGATCCTCCAGACTCAACTCCGGTTCGTACTCTCCGACCTGGCTGGGCAGCCGCAACGTACGCAACGCCTGTTTCAATTCCAGCCGGTAGTTGCGCAATGAACGCCGCACCTCGCGGTACAGCGCGTCGGTTTCGGGATGCGCGGCCACGGCGCCGCTCAGCCGATGCTGATAGCTTTCCAGCAATTCCAGCGAGGTTCGCGCCTGATCGGCGAAATGTTGTTGCGCGGCCGCAAACCGTCGATGCAATGCGGCCAACAAGGCCCGCGTTTCCTCGACCCGCGCGCGCTCGATGGCGATGGACTTTTCGGCCGCCGAAGCCGCCTGACGCGCTTGCTCCAACGCCGCCTGTTGCGCCTGCTCGGCCTCGCGTTCTTTCAGCTCGGCTTCCAACCGCGCCTGCTCCGCGGCCGCTTCCGCCTCGTCGATGCGCTTTTTCTTTTCCTCCGCCTCCAGCAACGCGGCGATCTTCTCCGGCGGCTGCGTCAGAAAAGCCAGGCGCAACACGTTGCATTGATGGCGCAGGATGACCGCGTCGCGCTCCAACTCGGCCAGCGTCGGCGCCGGCGGCGTCTTCTCCTTCGCCGCGGCCGCCGGCTTTTCCGGCGCCTTTTCGGCGGCGGCGATTTCCTCCTGCTTCGCTTTCGTCAGCGCCGCCACCGTCTCGGTCTGCGCTTTCACCTGGTTGCGCAAAAATTCCACACGCTTGGCGACCGCCGCCGGATCGAGCAAGTTGACCTCGAAGAGCACGCGCACTTCCACGCCGTCGGGCAAAGCCCCCCCGGCGACCCGTTGCAGTTGCGCGATTATCCCGCGAAGCTCGGCGCTCCCCTGGACGGATTTA
>CALBTQ010000751.1 GCA_937967875.1 uncultured Pseudomonadota bacterium | reverse complement strand
CCACCGAGATCTACACTCTTTCCCTACACGACGCTCTTCCGATCTATCGGAATCGCGGAACGCGTCGAGCGTAACCCGCGTGAAGAAACGGCCGCCGTCGAGCGCGCCCAGAACGTTCAGGCGGGCGCGGTCGAGGGTGAATTCGTTGGCGTCATTGTCGCCGAAGCGCGGATCTTCTTCCTCGTAGGCGCTGATGTTGTAATTGAAACCGGCGAAGAACTGCGCGCCGATTTTCACCTGCGGCTCGTCGGCGGCAAACGACCAGGCCGGGAGCAGCAACAAAGCAAGAATGACGAGTACCAATTTACGCATGATATCCTCCAAATGTTCCGGGGCTGATTTTGTTATTGGCTGACTATATCCATAACAACGCGCATACCATTACACAACCGAATCAAATCATGCAATTCGAAGCGGAGTAAAGTGATATTCAAGTTATAGGATATTCGGACGGTTGAGTTCGACGGGCGGGAAAGGTAGGCTGACGGAGAATCTTCCGGAGAGACTTGGACGAATGGGCTCGCTGTACGCCATCGCTTCGCGTTTCGCCGCCCACGGCATCGGCAACACCGCCGCGCGCGCGGTCGACGGCCTGTGGCGCGCCGGGATGCTCGACAGGCTGATCGCGTTGGGCCACGAGCCGACCAGCGTGGACGAGCGGCGCATCGTCGACGTGCGGTTTCCGCCGCGCCGCGCCTTTTTCTTCTGGCCGGAAAAACGCTACTACCTCGCGAAAAACCGCCATTTCGACCGGCGCTGCCTCGCGCACATCGACGGAGCGCACGAGGTCGTCCACCTCTGGAACAGCCAGGCCACGCGCAGCGCGCGCGCCACGAAGCGTCTCGGGAAGAAGTTGATCATCGAGCGCGCCAGCACGCACATCGTCACGCAGACGCGGCGGTTGACGGATGCCTACGCGCGGCTGGGCATCGATTTTCAACCGACCTACGCGGAGACGATCGAGCGCTGTCGCGAGGAATATGAGCTGGCCGATCTGGTGCTCACGCCGAGCGAAAACAGCTATCGGTCGTTCGCCGAGGATGGCTACGACATGACGCGCGTGGTGCGATGCCCCTTCGGCATCGACCTGGAGAAAACGACGGTCCGCGCGCGCGCGCCGGAAAAGTTCGTCGCGTTGTTCGTCGGGCAGGTCGGCGTGCGCAAAGGCGTGTTCACGCTGCTGGCCGCGTGGGACAAGGCGCAGCTCGACGGCGAACTGTGGCTGGTCGGCGGCGAAGAGGAAGCGGTGCGCGCACAGTTCGCGCCGTGGCGCAATCGCGATGACATACGGTTCATGGGCTTTCGCGGCGACGTGCCGGAGTTGATGCGGTGCGCGTCGGTCTTCGTTTTCCCCAGCCTGGAAGAGGGCAGCGCGCTGGTCACTTACGAGGCGATGGCCTGCGGCCTGCCGTCGATCCTCACCGGCGAGTCCGGCGCGGTGGCGCGCGACGGGCAAGAGGCGCTGACGATCGACGCGCACGACGTGGATGCGCTGGCCGCCGCGCTGACGAAGATGAAAGAAGATCCCGCACTGGCGCAACAAATGGGGCTGGCGGCCCGCAAGCGCGTCGAACAATTTCCCTGGTCGGCCTACGGCGACCGCATCGCCACGGTGCATCGGCTGCTGCGGGAAGGGGCCGAAGGTCCGGCCATTCAACGCGCACTTTCCATATAAAAAAAAGCCCCGCGACCATGCCGCGAGGCTTTCGTCCATTTTTTCGCAAACGCTATTTCTTGAGCATCTCGTTGACGCCGTCGACGATCGCGTCGCTCGATTCGCCGGGGAAGCGGTGCAACTGGCCCTTGGCCTCGTAGTACTCGATCAGCGGCGCGGTGTTGTCTTCGTAGACCTTCAGGCGATGGCGCACGACCTCTTCGGTCTCGTCGTCGCGGACGATCAACTTGCCGCCGCATTTGTCACACACGCCCTCGACCTTGGGCGGCATGAACTTGACGTTGTAGATCGCCTGGCACTGGGGATTCGAGCAGGTGCGCCGCGACAGGATACGGTCGAGGATGACCTGCTCGGGTACGTCGATCGAGACCACGCCGGTCAGCGCGATGCCCAGTTCGACGAGGATCTTGCCCAGACCTTCGGCCTGCGGAATCGTCCGCGGGAAGCCGTCGAGGATGAAGCCCTGCTGCGCGTCGGCCTCGGCCAGACGGCCCTTCATCATGTCCAGAATCAACGAATCGGGCACGAGGCCGCCTTCGTCCATAAATTTCTTCGCCTGCAGGCCCAGCTCGGTGCCGGTCGCGACGTTGCCGCGCAGGATGTCGCCGGTGCTGATGTGCGCCGCCGGGTGCTCCTTCAGCAGCATCTTGGCCACCGTGCCTTTACCCGCGCCGGGCGCGCCCAACAAAATCAGGTACATGGTAAAACCTCCGAATTTGATCGTCGTTAAACGTTGTGCTTCGCTTCGGGCGCACAAGCATACGCAAAACCGTCCCGGGGGGCAAGGCACGAGGGAAACACTGTCCTTTGACGCGGCGAATGGCGATGATTACCTTTTTCGAAACGCAATGGAGCCGAGAGAAAACGATGAAGCGAGCGAAGAAAAATTTGATGATCTGGATATCGGTGACGATCGCGGCCGTCGTGCTGGCGGTGGCCGGGCTGTGGGAAAGGAAGGGCGTCGAGGCGCGAGCCGGCGAGCCGTTGATGAAGGTCAACGAGTTGTCGCCGGCGCAGGCGCGGCAGTTGCTGCAGGAACATGCGCAGGACGCGAATTTCGTCGTGCTCGACGTGCGTACGCCCGGCGAGTTCGCGGCGGGTCATTTGAACAAGGCGCAAAATATCGATGTCTCCATGCCGGATAGATCGGAAGAGCGTCGTGTAGGGAAAGAGTGTAGATCTCGGTGGTC
>CALBTQ010000750.1 GCA_937967875.1 uncultured Pseudomonadota bacterium | reverse complement strand
ATCGGCGCGCAGCACCTTTGGCTCGATGCGCACGAAGATGTCGCCGGAAAACAAACGCCGCTCGCGCGGCTCGAACAACACTACATGACCGACGCTGTGCCCCGGCGTTGCCACGACCCGGAAGCGATGAGTGGGCGTGACGACCTCGTCGCCCAACGGCAGCGGCGTGAATAAATCCGGATACCCCCACACCAGTTCCTGATACGGGTACAACGGTTGTTTGGCGGCGATGCGCGGCAGGGAATCGGCGTGCGCATACACGGGCACGCCGCGCGTTTCATGCAGCAGTTTATCGGCGCCGACGTGATCCTCGTGCCAGTGGGTGTTGACCACTTGGGTGATTTCGTAATCGCGCAACGCGTCCATAAGTTGCTTGCAGGTGAAGCGGCACCCGGCGTCGATGAGCAAGCCGTCGACCAGGTAGGCGGCGACCCAATACACAGCCGTGCCGTTGATCTCGTGGCTTAGGCGAAATTGGGTGACCGGCCCGAAAGCCTGAACTTCCAGCATCGTCGTCTCCGGGGAAATTCAAGCTATGGTAACACCACGATCGCGGCGGTGGCCAGCGGTGAAAACGCGACTAAACGAGGCTGCGTTCGCTCATCTTCTCGACGATGAACCCGGCGACGTGTTCGGCGTAGGCGCCGCGACCGAAGCCGGCGTCGAAACCCAATTCCAGCGCGAGGCGATGGTCGATGCGCGGCCCGCCGCAGATCAGCAGCGTGCGTTGCCGGATGCCCGCCGCTTCGACCAGTTCGACCATCCGCGTCAGATTCTGTTTGTGGAAGCCGCGACCGGTGACGACCTGGCTGATCAGAATCGCGTCGGCTTTATGGTCGACGGCGAATTGCAGCAATTTTTCCGGCGGCACCTGCGCGCCGAGGTTGAAGGCCTCGATCATCTCGTAACGCTCCAGGCCGTAATGGCCGTCGAAGCCCTTCATGTTCATGATCGCGTCGATGCCCACGGTGTGCGCGTCGGTGCCGATGCATGCGCCCACGACGACCAGCTTGCGGCCGAAGCGGGTGCGGATTTGCTCGTTGATCTGCTCGCGCGAGTAGACCTTGGTTTCGACCTTGGGCACGTGGATCTGCGTCAGGTCGATCGTCTTGCGCGTGTGGCCGTAGACGACGAAGAAGCTGTAGCCGCCCAGGTCTTCGCTGTGCACCACCGACGCGTCGCGCAGACCCAGCCCCAGGGCGGTCTGCTTGGCCGCTTCGATCGATTCGGGCGTCAAGGGCAGGGGCAGCGTGAAGCTCATCTGCAGGGCGCCGTCGTCGAGCGTATCGCCGTAGGGACGAACCTTGGTCGGATCGACCTGTTTCACATTAGTGGCGTCCATGGATCTTCTCCCCCAGGATGGCCGGCAGCGGATTGCAGTACGTCGCCGCTTTTTTCACGACGCCGTCGCCGCCTTTGCCGCCGTCGGGCGCGCGTTTGATGTCGGCGAACATGCCCTGTTCGATGGCCTTGAACAGGCCGATGTCGGCGATCGTGGCGAGCATGGCGATCGCCTTGTCCAGCACCGCGTCGGCGCGTTGCACCAGCCACGAGCCGGGCTTGATCTCCAGGCAGTCGCTCAGGCCGCGCGCGCTGTTGAAAATCATCTTGGCGTTCTTGATCGCCAGGGCGCGATCCATCAGGTACGGCGTGTGCATCGCCTCGGTGAGCATCCCCAACAACTGGATGCCCTGGCCGGTGAGCACGCCGGTGAAGTTGAACATTGTGTTCATCGCGTAGCCGCGGAAGATGTCGCCGGTCATGTGCTTGGTCGGCGGCATGTACTTGATCGGATGTGCGGGGAACACCTCGCGGATCAACAACGCCTGCGCCAGTTCGTACAGATAGCTGTCGGGCAGTTCGGGCTTGACCTCGAAGGCGTGGCCCAGACCCATCAGATGCGCGGGCAGCCCGGCTTCATAGGCGAAGCGTTCGTTGAGCAGATCGCTGGCCAGCACGGTGTGCGCGGCCTCGACGGCGTCGGCGGTGGTCAGGTAATTGTCCTCGCCGGTGTTGATGATTATTTCGCCGTAGGCGCTGATCATGCGGCTCAGATGCTGATCGACGAAGGTGCGCAGCGGATTGATGTCGCGAAACAGAATGCCGTACATCGAATCGTTGAGCATCATATCCAGGCCTTCGAGCGCGCCCATCGCCGCGATCTCCGGCATGCACAGACCCGAAGCGTAGTTGACCAGATACACGTAGCGGCGCACCTCGCGCCCCACGTCGTCGAGCGCGTCTCGCATATAGCGGAAATTCGCCTGCGTCGCGTAAGTGCCGCCGAAACCCTCGGTGGTGATGCCCTCGGGCACGAAATCCAGTAGGCTTTGCGCGGTCGAGCGGATGACTGCGATCACCGTTGCGCCCTGGCGCACGGCCATTTTCGCCTGTACGGCGTCTTCGTGGATGTTGCCGGTCGCGACGATCACGTACAGCCACGGAGGCTGATTTATGCCAAACTCGGTCAGATAGCGTTCGCGCGTTTGCAGCATTTCGTCGATGCGCGTCAGGCGCCGGCGGATCAGCCGTTCCGCCTGTGCACACGCCGCGGCCGGATCGGCGGGGCAATAGGCGCGCAGATCGATTTTTTCCTCGCTCACCGCCTTGGCCAGTTCGTTGAGCGACAGACCGCGCTCCTGCGCCGCCTGCGCGGCCAGCGGGGCGAGTCCTTCGTCCAGGCGCGAGCGCAGATGCTTTACCAGCACGTTGGCATAGGGCACGCCGTCGGCGTCGGCGCCTTCCAGGCCCATCAGGCGTAGGGTGGCGCGTTCGACGCTGTCGGTTGTATGCGCGAAAATCAGTTCCAAGACCGGCTTGGTGACCGCGCGGGCCAACTCGCGCGCGTGGGCGATTTTCCCGGTATCCAGTCCCAGACGCATTGCTGCACCTCGTCGATGAAAAAACGTATGCGTTACGGTTCGTGCCGCAGACCGGCGACCACATCCAGTAAGGGCAGATGGGGCGCGGCCGCGTGCAATTGCGCGAAAAAGGATTGCGGCTCCCAATGCCGCAACAGCCCGTGCGGATTGGCGGCGACCAGCAGCAAACGCAGGGTGCGCCGCACGAAAACGCCGGGCGACTTTCGTCGTAGTTTGCGCCACGCCGGACGGTCAACGAAGATCTTCGTCGCGTCCTCGACGATCAGGGGCACGGCGCGCAGTTCGTCCAGATGGGTTTCAACCATCTCGTCGGTCAACGGTCCGACGCAACAGACGGCCGTCGCGTCGCATGGCTCGGCCCGCCGACGATCGCCTTCGAGCCAGTGCAGGCCGAGGGGCAGATCGTCTTCCCACGGCAGCTCCGGCGGCGACGCGGGCAGGGCGTACAGCTCCACCTGATGGGCCAGCCAGGCGACGACGCCTTCCGGCTCGGGCGCGACGTCGGCCGAAACGACCAGCGCCAGCCGCGCGCCGTCGTGCGCGGCGACCTGCGTGCGGCGCTCATAAGCCCCGTCGACCAGCATGTGCGTTGCGCCTTGTGTTTTCAAGCGCTCCAGCGCCGTCCACAACTCGGCGTTGGTGTCGGGCCCGATGATCTCCACGGCGCAATCGCGTTGCGCCCGGCCGATGACCACCGCGCCGAGCATCGTGCGAAAGGGCAATCGTTCGAGTTGCTCAGCGGCGTCGCCCAACCGGGCGCATTCGCCTTCGGTGGTGACGAACAGATTGCCCGGTCGCAGCGTCACCGGCGGTTTCGGATGCCGCCAGATGATGTCCTCGGCCTCGCCGTCGCGACCGATGGTCGCCAGCGCCGGCGGCACGGACAGACGTTCGCTCAATTCGCGATTGAGGAAATTGAGCAGCGTCGTTTTGCCGGCGTTTTTGCAGGAGCCGACGATAAACAGCGGTCCGCTTTCGCCGGCGATGGTCCGCAAAACGATCAATGCTTCTTCAACTTTCGAAACTTCGGCTCGATGGCCATGTGCGTGCAACGCAACAGCTTGGCCGGTCCGTCGACGTCCTGATAGCGCGTTTCGGCGCAGGCCGGATCGTGTCCGCAGATCGACTCGAAGCTGTGCGGTTCCTTGTACACGGTGATCGCGCCCTCGTAGTTGCGCAATACGATTTTGTCGTCGCTGCGACTGATCGTGTAATTGGGCATCAACGGCACCTTGCCGCCGCCCGCCGGGCAATCGACCACGAAGGTCGGCACGGCCAGGCCCGAGGTATGACCGCGCAGGCTTTCGATGATCTCGATGCCCTTGCCGACGCTGGTGCGGAAATGGCTGATGCCCTGCGACAGATCGCATTGGTAAATGTAGTAGGGGCGCACGCGGGCCATGAGCAGCCCGTGCATCAACTTCTTCATGATGTGGGGGCAGTCGTTGACGTTGCGCAGCAACACCGACTGGTTGCCCAGCGGAATGCCGCCGTTGGCCAGCCGCTCGCACGCGGCGACGGCCTCGGGCGTGAGTTCCTTGTAATGGTTGAAGTGCGTGTTCACGTACAGCGGATGATACTTGGCCAGCATCTTGACCAGTTCCGGCGTGATGCGGAACGGATTGACCACCGGGCTGCGCGTGCCGATGCGTAGAATCTGAATGTGCTCGATGGCGCGCAAGCGTTTGAGGATCGACTCCAGCTTGCGGTCGCCCATGGTCAGCGGATCGCCGCCGCTGATGACGATGTCGCGCACCTGCGGCCGTCGTTTGATCGCTTCGATCTGCGCGTCGATGATTTCGTCGTTGTACGCCGCGTCGCGTTCGCCGACCAGCCGCCGGCGCGTGCAATGACGGCAGTACATGTTGCACACGTCGGTCAGCAGCATCAGCACGCGATCCGGATAGCGATGGGTCAGCCCCGGGGCGATGCGGTCTCGATCCTCTTCCAGCGGATCGGCCATGTCGCCGACCGCTTCGTACAATTCCGCGCCGGAGGGAATCGCCTGTTGGCGCACCGGGCAACGCGGATTGGCGATGTCGATCAACGAGGCGTAGTAGGGCGTGATGGCCATGCGGAACCGCCCGAGCACGCGCCCGACGGCAGCGGCTTCTTCGTCGCCGATCGCGGGGAACACCTCGCGCAGTTTGGCGACGGAGGTGATCCGGTTGCGGATCTGCCATTTCCAGTCGGCCCAATCCTGGGGCGCCACGTCGGCATATGCTTTCAGGGGCTTGGTCTTGGTCATGTCCAATCCTCTATTTCACGTAGCGTTCGGTGTAATGCTTGCGCAGGTACTCGGATTCGCGCATCAGGTTCAGCGTGATCGCGGCGTGGTGTTTGGTGTAACCGTTGCCGATGATCATCGTTACGTCCTTGCCGATGCCTTCCGCGCCCAGCGCCGCTTTGGTGAAGCTGGTGGCCATCGAGAAGAAATAGACCAGCCCGCCGTCTTTGCAGGGCAGGATCGAGCCCATTTCGCAATTCTCGCGGCTGACGCAGTTGATGACTACGTCGGCCAGTCGGCCGTCGGTCGCTTTTTCCACCGCGGCGAGCATGCCCAGCGCATCGTCGCCGGCGGCGTTGATGACCTCGTCCACGAAGCCGGAATTTTCCACCAGGGCGCGCGCGTCCTCGCGGCGGATCGTGCCGATCACCTGGCCGGTGATGCCCGCGCGCTTTTTCGCCTCGTAGCAGCACAACATGCCGCTCTTGCCGTTGGCCCCGATGACCAGCACGGTGTCGCCCGGTTTGACCAGCTTGGCGACCTGCGCCGGCGCGCCGGCCACGTCCAGCACGGCGAGGGCGAGTTTTTCGTCCATGTCGGCGGGCAGCTTGGCCCAGATGGCGCTCTCGAAGAGGATCGCCTGGCCCTTGATGTCGACCTGGTCGTTTTCCTGACGAATGGCCAGGATATCGTCGATGCGCAGCGGCGTCAGGCTCAGGCTGACCAGGCTGGCGATCTTGTCGCCTTCCCGCAGATCGATCTTGTCTTGGAGCGCGTCGCCGATTTTGTTCACCTTGCCGATGAACATGCCGCCCGAGCCGGTCCACGGATTCTTGTGCTTGCCGAACTTGCCGACGATGTCGAGCATGATCTCTTTGATCTTGTCGTCTTGGCCTTCCGCACGGTCGAGGATCGCCTTGAAGCTGGCCGAATCGACGTTGAGCGTGATCACGTCGCACAGGATTTCGTTGTCGTAGATTTCGCTCATGTCGTTGTTCAGCCGCAGCGCCGGCTGAGGAAGCACGCCCTGAGGTTCGATGACCCGGTGCGTTCCGTAGCGATTTCCCTGTTTCTGCATGACATACCTCCTCATTCTAGATGCATACTATTTTTCGTGTCCTCAACACTCGCCACCTCGTGGCCCATCGCCTCGATGAGGCGCGCCACCTGATCCACAAACTGCGCATTGCTGTCGGCTTTGACGCCTTTGCGCAGGTAGATGTTGTCCTCGAAACCGACGCGCGGATTGCCGCCGAGCAGTATCGTCGCCGGCTGCATGAACGCGCTGCCGCGTCCGCCCACGCCGATGCCCGACCACAGGCTGTCGGGGGGCAGAGCGTCGATCATCGCCAGCAGCGATTTGATGTCGGCCGGTACGCCGCCGGGCACGCCCATGACGAAGCTGAAATGATAGGGCGGCGTGAGCAGACCTTCTTTGATGAGCAGCTTGGCGTTGTGCACGTGCCCCAGGTCGAAGCATTCGAGCGTCGGCTTGGCGCCGGCGGCGCGCATCCGCTGGGCGTATACACGCATCTGCGGCAGGCTGTTGGGCAGAATCTCGTCGCCGAAATTGACCGACCCGCAATCGAGGCTGGCCAGCGCGGGCGAGAGGGCGATCGGTTGCAGGCGCTCCTCGTCGCTCATGCCGACCGCGCCGCCGGTGGTCGTTTCGACCAGAATCGGGCAGGCGTCGGCGATGCGTTCGATGGCCTCGGCGAACACGGCTTTGTCCTGCGTGGGCGTACCGTCGTCGCGGCGCACATGCAGGTGCAGGATCGACGCGCCGGCGTCGTAGGCGCGCTTGGCTTCCGCGGCGATCTCCGCCGGCGTGATCGGCAGACCGGGGCATTGTTCGCGGGTGGTTTCGGCGCCGGTCACGGCGCAGGTGATGAACAGTTTGGCCATGATTTCTCCCTCGTTGATTTTCTCTGCGACCGGCCTGTTTTCGTCCTTTCCGTACCGTGTCGAATCGCGAAGTCGTGGCGAGTCTAATCCGCCTAAATGTGCGGTTCAACCCCCCTTTTCGCTCGCGGGGAAACGGCGGAAAACCGGCCTTTTCGCGGCTAATAATTGTGCTAGACTGAGCCCCGTTCCAATCCAACATTTTGCGAGGCAGTGATGGAAACGAGGAAGGCAATCGACAAACTCGAGCGGATGAATACACAAGCCAAACTCGGCGGCGGGCAGAAGCGGATCGATGCGCAACACGAAGCGGGCAAGATGACGGCCCGCGAGCGGCTGGAGCAGCTGTTCGATCCGGGCAGCTTTCGCGAAATCGACCGTTTCGTCACCCATCGGTGCACCGATTTCGAGATGGAAAAGAGCGTCATTCCCGGCGACGCGGTGGTGATCGGCTACGGCATGGTCGATCAGCGGACCGTCTTCGCTTACGCGCAGGACTTCACCGTGTTCGGCGGCAGCCTCTCGAAGGTCGTGGCCGAGAAGATCTGCAAGGTGATGGATCTGGCGATGAAAAACGGCGCGCCCTGCGTCGGGCTGAACGACTCGGGCGGCGCGCGCGTGCAGGAGGGCGTGGACAGCCTGGCCGGCTACGGCGACATCTTTTTAAGAAACACGCTGGCCTCGGGCGTCGTGCCGCAGATCAGCGTGATCCTGGGCCCCTGCGCCGGCGGCGCGGTGTACAGCCCGGCGATCACCGACTACATCTTCATGGTCGACAAGACCAGCCACATGTTCATCACCGGCCCGGGCGTGATCGAGTCGGTCACCGGCGAGAAGGTGAGCATGGACGATCTGGGCGGCGCGGGCGCGCACGCGGTCACCAGCGGCGTGGCGCACTTCGCGATGCCCGACGAGGCGACCTGCCTGCAGGCGGTGCGCCGGTTGTTGTCGTACTTCCCGGCCAACAACATGGACGATTCGCCGGCCTATCAGGTCGACGATCCGGCCGGCCGCGAAGCGCCGGAACTGGACACGATGATTCCGGAAAATCCGAACCAGCCCTACGACGTGCACGAGGTGATCGAGCGCGTATTCGACCGCGGCAGCTTCATGGAAACGCATGCGCATTACGCCCAGAACCTCGTGGTCGGCTACGCCACGCTGGGCGGCAAGGCGGTGGGCATCGTCGCGAACAACGCGATGGTCAAGGCCGGCTGCCTGGACATCGATGCGAGCCTCAAAGGCGCGCGGCACGTGCGCTTCTGCGACTCGTTCAACATTCCGATCATCACGCTGTGCGACGTACCGGGCTTTTTGCCGGGCGTGGACCAGGAGCACGGCGGCATCATCAAGCACGGCGCGAAGATGATCTACGCTTACGCCGAAGCCACGGTGCCCAAGATCACCGTCGTGCTGCGCAAGTCCTACGGCGGCGCGTACCTGGTGATGGGTTCCAAGCATCTGCGCAGCGACATCAACTACGCCTACCCGGACGGCGAGATCGCGGTGATGGGCGCGGCCGGCGCGGTAAACGTGGTGTTCCGCAAGCAGATCAAAGCGGCGGAAGATCCCAGCGCCGAGCGCGAAAAACTGGTCGAGGAATATCGCGAGAAGTTCAGCAATCCGTACGCCGCGGCGGGACGGGGGTACATCGACGAGGTTATCTTCCCGCGCGAAACGCGCCGCAAGCTGATCGAGGCGCTGGCCATGTTGCGCAACAAGCGCGATACGCTGCCGCCGAAAAAGCACGGCAACATTCCTTTGTAAAAAGAGGGGGAAAACAACATGAAACCGATCGCCGTCGTTTTGTTGGCCGCGGGCAAAGGCACGCGGATGAAGTCGGATCTGGCCAAGGTGCGTCACCCGCTGTGCGGGCGGCCGATGATCTATTACAGCGTCGCGTCGGCCTTGAGCCTCAAGCCGCAGCGGCTGGTGACGGTGATCGGCCACCAGGGCGAGCAGGTGCGCGCCGAGGTGCAAGCGCTGTTTCCCAAGGCGGCGATCGATTTCGTAGAGCAGAAGACCCAGGACGGCACTGGGCACGCGGTTTTGCAGGCCAGGAACGCGCTGCGCGGCTACGACGGCGACGTGTTGATTCTTTCGGGCGACGTGCCGTTGTTGCGCGCCGAAACGCTGCGCGAGTTGCGCCGCCTCCACAACAAAACCGGTATGGATATGTCGGTGCTGGCCACGATCATGCCCGATCCGACCGGCTACGGGCGCTGCGTGGTCGGCGAGGGCGGGCTGCTGGACGAGATCGTCGAGGAGCGCGACGCCACGCCGGTGCAGCGGCGGATCGACATCGTCAACGCGGGCATCTACCTGGTGGACGCCAAGCTGCTGTGGTGGGCGTTGGGGCGCATCGGCAAGGACAACGCGCAGGGCGAGCTGTACCTGACCGACGTGATCAAGCTGACGCGCTCGCGCGGCAAAGCCGTGCGGGCGTTCATCATGGACGAGTCCGAGGAAGTGCTGGGCATCAACTCGCGCGTGGAACTGGCCGAGGCGGCCGAGATGATCCGCGGCGAGATCGTCTTCCAGCTGATGATCGAGGGCGTCACGGCGATCGATCCGCACGCGACCTATCTGGACGTGGGCGTGAAGGTCGGGCGCGACACGCTGCTCGAACCAGGTGTGGCCTTACGCGGCGTGACGAGCGTCGGCAAGGGCTGCACGATCGGCGCGGGCGCGCAGATCACAGATTGCACGATCGGCGCGGGCGCGAACATCGGCCCTTACGCGGTGTTGCGTGGGGTGAAGATCAAGGCCGGCGAAACGATAGCGCCGCACGAAATCCGCGAGAAGTAATCACTCCTTCGCCGCCGGCATGAAATTGTAGGTGTACTCGAAGTACACCGACTCGCCGTTCTGCGGCCAGGTGCGATCCGCGAAAATCTTGATGATGCAGGCGTTGAGCGATTTATTGTGCAACGAATCCTCGATGATTTCGATCGCGCTGGCCCCGCCGTTGGTGTCGATGGTCACCTTCAACTTGATCGTGCCGTTCAATTCCGGATTCGCGTTCAGCTCTTTTTGATAACAGCCGAGCACGTCATCGGAAATGCGGTTGAGCACGATTTTGATGCGGCGCCCCAGCATGCTGTTGTCGACGACTTTTTGCGGTTCCTGGCTATAGACGACGGCGACCGAAAGGATCATCGCCAAGGTGAGCAGTAGAGCAATCTTTTTCATGGCCCCTCCCGAAACAGTTGCTCTATGGGGAAGTATAGCAAATATTTGAAGGGAGGGAAAGGTTATCCGCGCCGGCGGAAAGCGACCCCGAGCATGGTCTCGGCCAGACGCCGCACCGCCTCGATATCCAAGCCTTCCACGGCCACCGCGCTGACGGTGACCTCGGGCACGTAGCGCTTGGCCTGGCCGATGAAGTCGACGATCGCGGCATGCGTTTGTGCACCGAAGGACGGCCCGCAAAGCTGCTGATACGTGGCGGCGTCGGCGGCGTTGAGGCTGACGCTGACCGCGTCGATTACGCCTTTCATCTCTTTGGCGACCGGCCGTTTGTTGATCAGGTCGGCGTGGCCGTTTGTGTTCAGGCGAATGCGGCGCGCGCCGCGTTTCTTCAACTGTTTGGCGACGGCCAGCAGGTCGGCCCAGCGCAGCGTCGGCTCGCCGAAACCGCAAAAGACGATCTCGGTGTGCGCCGCCGGTTCGGGAATTGCCGCGAGCACCTGTTCGACGGTCGGTTCGTTTTGCGGCTCCAGGTACAGGTAGTGCCCGCCCAGCAGGAAGTCGGGGAACTTGGCGCAGAACGAGCACCGGTTCGTGCAGCGGCTGGTGAGGTTGATGTACAGCGCGTTTTTGTGCTCGTAAACGACGGCCGGCGTCATGCCCTTGGTTTCGAAGTGGAAGAGGCGATAGGCGTTGAGCGTCGTCTGCCGGGCCACTTCGTCGACCGACAATCCCTTGAGTTCGGCGATTTTTTCGGCGACGTAACGCACGTGCGCCGGCTCATTGCGCTTGCCGCGATAGGGCGTGGGCGTCAGGTACGGCGCGTCGGTTTCGACCAGCAGCTTGTCCAACGACGTTTGCCGGATCACGCGATGGGCGACGATGTCCTGCCCCGCCTTCGCGTAGGTGATCGTGCCGGTGAAGCTGATGTGGAAACCCAGGTCGATGACTCGCCGCGCGAAATCCTCGTCGCCGGCGAAGCAGTGAAACACGCCGCGGTAACGGTCGCCTTCCTCCAACAGAATCTTGAGCGTCTCCTCGTGCGCGTCGCGGTCGTGAATGATCAACGGAAGATTGAGTTCACGCGCCAGGCGGATCTGGCGGCGGAAATGGTCGCGCTGCATCGGGCGGGGGCTGTAGTCCTTGAAAAAGTCCAGGCCGATCTCGCCGTAGGCCAGCACCTTGGGATGGCGCGCCAGGTCGCGAACGGCGCGGTAATCGTCGGCGGTCGCTTCCTTCACGTCGTGCGGATGAATGCCCACGGTGGCGAAGACGGCCGGGTGCGCCTGGGCGATCTCCACGGCGCGACGGCTCAGGTCGGGGCTGGTGCCCACGGTGATCATCCGCCCGATGCCGGTCTCGATGGCGCGGGCGATGACCTGCGCGCGATCCTGGTTGTACTGGATCATCTCCAGATGGCAATGGCTGTCGATCAACATGGACATTCTCCTCCACGAAATCCCTCACATGATAGGGAGTGAAAGATCGGAAGAGCGTCGTGTAGGGAAAGAGTGTAGATCTCGGTGTTCGCC
>CALBTQ010000749.1 GCA_937967875.1 uncultured Pseudomonadota bacterium | reverse complement strand
CCACCGAGATCTACACTCTTTCCCTACACGACGCTCTTCCGATCTGCAAGGAGCCGGCGGCGACCGGCCGATTATCCTCGTGGGCGACCTGGGGGCGTGGAAGCGCGCGGCGGAACTGATCGGCGCGCAGGTGGCGGCAGTGCCGCTGATCGACCACCCGGCCCCGGACGACAAATGGGGCGTGTACACGCCGGCCGACGGGCGGATGCTCAAGATGCCCGACGCGGCCGATCACGGCGACGAACACCTGGCCGAGCGCGGCCGCGTGCTGACCGTGGCGATCAAGGCGGCGGTCACGGCCTGCCTGGAAGGGCGCGCGGCGGCGGTGGTGACCATGCCCATCGACAAGCGTGCGCTGGCGGCCTACGGCGATCCGCATCCGGGCCACACCGAGCTGATCGCCGACCTGTGCGGCGTGACGCAGCCGGTGATGATGCTCTTCGGGCCGCAACTGCGCGTGGCGCCGATCACGACCCACGTGGCGTTGCGTAGCGTGCCCGACCTGCTGACCGTCGAGCTGATCCGCCACACGTTGGAGATCGTCGCGGTCGATCTGCGGCGGCTGTTCGGCATCGCGCAGCCGCGTTTGGGTCTGTGCGCGCTCAATCCGCACGCGGGCGAAGGCGGGCTGTTCGGCAACGAGGAGCAGACGGCGCTGCGTCCGGCGATCGAGCTGGCGCGCAAAGACGGCTTGCAGGTCGAAGGTCCGCTGCCGGCCGACACGGCGTTCGCCCAACGCGGCCGTTACGACGCCATCGTCTGCCCGACGCACGACCAGGCGCTGATTCCCCTGAAACAACTGCACTTCGATTGCGGCGTAAACACGACGCTGGGTCTGCCGATCGTGCGCACCAGCCCCGATCACGGCACGGCGCGCGACATCGCCTGGACCGGTCAGGCCGATCCGACCAGCGCCGCCGCGGCCATTGCCGCCGCCGTCGACTTTTCCGCAAGGAGCGCCGGCTGATGGGCGCGGATAAAATCATCGTCAAGGGCGCGCGCGAGCACAACCTGGCCGACATCAACGTCGAGATCCCGCGCGACCAGTTCACGGTCATCACCGGCCTGTCGGGCTCGGGCAAAAGCTCGCTGGCCTTCGACACGATCTACGCCGAGGGACAGCGGCGCTACGTCGAAAGCCTGTCGGCCTACGCGCGGCAGTTTCTCGAACAACTGGGCAAGCCCGACGTGGACAGCATCGAGGGCCTGTCGCCCGCGATTTCCATCGAGCAGAAAACGACCAGCCGCAATCCGCGTTCGACCGTCGGCACGGTTACGGAAATTTACGACTACCTGCGCGTGCTCTTCGCGCGCGTCGGCCAGGCTTATTGCTGGTCGTGCGGCAAGCCGATCAGCGCGCAGACGGTGCAGCAGATTGTCGATCAGACCATGGCCCTGGGCGACGGGAAGAAAATCAGCGTGCTGGCCCCGGTGGTGCGCGGGCGCAAGGGCGAGTACCGCAAGGAATTGAAAAAGTACCGCAAGGACGGCTTCGCGCGGGCCAAGATCGACGGCGAGGTGCACGACCTGGAAGAGGACGTCAAACTCGACAAAAACAAAAAGCACGACATCGACATTTACGTCGACCGGCTGGTGATCAAAGCCGACATCGGCCGGCGCCTGACCGATTCGCTGGAGACCGCGCTGCATCTGGCCGACGGCCTGGTGAAAATCGAGGAACTCGACGGCGCGACGCACATGTTCTCCGAACGCTTCGCCTGCATCGAATGCGGCGTGAGCTTCCCGGAAATCAGCCCGCGCACCTTCAGCTTCAACAATCCGCACGGCGCCTGCCCGACCTGCGACGGCCTGGGCAGCAAGATGTTTTTCGACCCCGACCTGGTCGTGCCCAACCCGACGATCTCGATCCGCGAGGGCGCGATCCTGCCGTGGGAAAAACGTAACTCGGTGTACTTCTACCAGACGCTCGAAGCGTTGGAGAAGCACTACAAGTTCTCGATCTACACGCCGTGGGAAAAGCTGCCCGAGCAGGTGCAACAGGTCGTGCTCTACGGCAGCGGCGACGAGGAACTGGCCTTCCACTACGACCAGGGCGACCGGCGCTACGAATTCACCCAGCCCTTCGAGGGCGTGATCGGCAACCTCGAACGTCGTTACCACGAAACCGACAGCGAGGCGATCCGCGAGGAAATGCGGCGCTTCATGAACATCATGCCCTGCCCCGCCTGCACGGGCACGCGGCTGCGCAACGAGGCCCTGCACGTGCGCGTGGGCGGCAAGAACATCGCCGAAGTCACCGCGCTGAGCGTGCGCGAGGCGGTGCGCTTCTTCACCGACATCGCGCTGGACGACCGCCGGATGGAAATCGCCAAGCGCGTGCTCAAGGAGATCCGCGAGCGGCTCAACTTCCTCGAAGCCGTCGGACTCGACTACCTGTCGCTGGACCGCACCAGCGGCACGCTCTCGGGCGGCGAAGGTCAGCGCATTCGGCTGGCCACGCAGATCGGCTCGAGCCTGGTCGGCGTGCTCTACATTCTCGACGAACCGTCCATCGGCCTGCACCAGCGCGACAACAACCGGCTGCTGGACATGCTGCGGCAGTTGCGCGACCTGGGCAACACCGTGCTGGTCGTCGAGCACGACCGTGACACGATTCTCTCGGCCGACCACGTCATCGATCTGGGCCCCGGCGCGGGCGTGCACGGCGGTCGGATCGTCGCGCAGGGCACGCCGCAGGAGATCATGAATTCGCCCGACAGCCTCACCGGGCAATATCTGGTGGGCGTCAAGGAGATCACAATTCCGCCCCAACGGCGCGCGCCGGGCAAGAAGTGGATCGAGATCGTCGGCGCACAGGAAAACAACCTGCGCAACCTGGACGTGCGTTTTCCGCTGGGCTGCTTGACCTGCGTGACCGGCGTATCGGGCTCGGGCAAAAGCACGCTGGTGCTCGACACGCTCTACAAGGCGCTGATGCAGCGACTGCACCACAGCAAGCTGCGCGCCGGCGCGCATCGCGAGATCAAGGGCTTGCAGTACGTGGACAAGGTCATCGACATCGACCAGAGCCCCATCGGGCGCACGCCGCGCTCGAACCCGGCGACCTACACCGGGGTGTTCACGCACATCCGCGACCTGTTCGCCTCGCTGCCCGAGGCCAAGGTGCGCGGGTACAAATCGGGCCGCTTTTCCTTCAACGTCAAAGGCGGTCGCTGCGAGGCGTGCAAGGGTGACGGCATCATCAAAGTCGAGATGCACTTTTTGCCCGACGTCTACATTGTCTGCGAGCAGTGCGGCGGGAGGCGCTACAACCGCGACACGCTGGAGGTGACCTACAAGGGCGCGTCGATCGCCGACGTGCTGGAAATGACGATCAACCAAGCGGCCGATTTTCTAGCCAACCATCCGCAGATCGTCAATAAGCTCCACACGCTGCAGGACGTGGGCCTGGGGTACATCCACCTGGGCCAGCAGGCGACGACGCTCTCGGGCGGCGAGGCGCAGCGCGTGAAGCTCTCGCGCGAACTGTCCAAGCGCGCCACCGGCCGCACGCTGTACATTCTGGACGAGCCGACCACCGGGTTGCACTTCGCCGACATCGCCAAGCTGCTGGAGGTGCTCAACCGCCTGGTGGACGCGGGCAACACGGTGATCGTCATCGAGCACAACCTCGACGTGATCAAAACCGCCGACTACCTGGTCGACCTGGGCCCCGAGGGCGGCGACCTGGGCGGGTGGATCGTCGCGACCGGTACGCCCGAAGAGGTGATCGCCAACGAAAAGAGCTTCACCGGCCGGTACCTGCGCCAGGTGATGCCCGACAACGGCCGTCCGGCGGCCCGTCGGAAAAAGAGCTAGTTGTGCCCGCCTTGCGGCCTCTTTATAATTCGCCTATGCGTAAAAAACTCAGCGGCCTGTTCGTCCTTTCGCTGACCCTGACGCCGGCGGCGGCATTTGCTCAGTCGTGGCGACACGAGGCGGAGGGGTATGTTTCCTCGATCGTCAACATCGCCTTTTTCGCCGCGCTGGCCTGGGCGCTGGTCTCGTTGGTCTGGGCAGGAAAAGCGCTGTGGCGCGTGATTCGCGGTCCGCGGGAAGACGCGTCGCAAACGCGGCGGGAAGCGGCGATCGAGGCGGTCAAGCGTGTCGTGTGGGGGCTGGTTCCGTTTATGATCATCAACCGCCTGCGCTTGACCGACCAGTTCATCGATCAACTGCCCTCGCTGCTCATCGGCGGGCTTTGGACGGCGGCGCTGTTGCCGGCGCTGCTGATTCCGGCGCAAAAAAAATCCGCCCGCCTGGTGCGCATGATCAACCTGGCGGCGGCCGACGCGCTGGCGCTGCTGCTCGTTTACTGGCGCGTGATCGGCACCGAATATGCGCTGGATTTCATCAAGCTGGGCGCCTTCGCGCTGATCCTGCACCTGACGGTCATTTTCAGTCTGGCCGCGCTGGGTCAGACGCACTTGAAAACGCGTTGGGCGCTGCTGGCGATGATTTTGTTTTTCGGCTCGTCCTTCGTGCTGACGCCGGGGCTCGCGGCCGACCGTCTCCGCCTCAACGGGCAGACGATTTTCGAAGTCGGGGACCTCAACGACGTGATCAAGGGCGCGGCCCTGGAACAAGACGGCACGCGGGCGTTCGTTCTGTTCGACCGCACGCCGCGCAAGCTGTTTTTCGTCGATCTGGAATCCGGTCATCGGCAGGCGATTTTCAACTCCACCCAGGCGCAGTTCGAATTTTTCGCGCTCGATTCCAAACGCGAACTGCTGGTCGCGCCGACGAAAAAAATGTTCGAAAAGCGCATGTATCTGTTTACCGCCACGCCCTTCATTCCGCGCGGCCGGTACCAGGGCGGCGAATCGTTTACGGCGATGACCGCGGCGGTGGAAGGCAATTATCTGGTCGTCGGCGGTGAGGGCGCCAACGCCAACTTCCGCATCTGCCGCGTGCTCGACGGCCGCGGCGGCGATGACTGGCCGATCCCGCAGGCTTGCCGCGAACTGCTCATGCCGATCAAACGCGTGGGCCATGCGCTGCTTCTTTCATCGCGCAACCTGGTGGTGATCACCGAAGGAAAAAAGGATTTCGCGCAAGGCTATCGGGCGATGATCATCGAACTGAACGGCGGGCGCGTCCTCTATTCCGCCGATTTGGGCCGGGGCCTGGGACAGGTCGTCTACGACGAACTGATGGGTATGATGTATTTCGCCCGGCCGGAAGCGGGCACGGTCGAAGCGCGGATCACCGATAAATTCGAGTTGCGGGAAACGATTCCGCTCGAACCGGGCGTGGAATTGCTCACCATCGACAACAAGCGTCGCCTGTTGCTGGCCGCCAGCCCGCGGACGGGCCGTTTCGTCATTTACCATCTGGAAACCAAAAAAATTCTCAGCCGGGTGGCGATCGGCTCGGGCATCAAGTCGATGGACTACTCCACGGAGAACGGTCTGACGTTGTTCAACGCCAAGCGCGGTCTCGTGGCGGTCAAAGCGCTCGACCTGCCGGGCATGCCGCTGCCTTACTGAGCCGACGGCGCATCGCCGATAACCTTTGTCAACAGGAGCCGGGAATGGATTTTGAGTTCATCGACGTGATCAAGTATCCGGTGGAGATCGTCTTTCCGCTGTACCGCGACCACATCCACGAAATGACCGAGTACCTGCCCAACGTGGACTCAATCACCGTCGAGGAGCGGCGCGAAGACGGCGATACGATTTACATCACCAACTGGTGGAAATCGAAAATCCAACTGCCCGCCGCCGCGCGCAAACTGATCGGCGGCGACGAACAAGGCTGGCGCGACATCGCCGTCTGGCACAACGAGCGCCACTGCGTCGACTGGACCTTCAACATCCCCGCCTTGCCCAAGGCGCTGGACGTGCACGGCACCAATTATTTCGTCGCCGAGGGCAAGACCACGCGGCTGAAAATCTCGGGGACGATCAACATCGATTACGACAAAATCCCCGTGCCCAACATCGTGCTGCGCGGCATCGTGCCCGCGATCCAGAAAATCGCCCTGGCGGCGGTCAAACCCAACATGCTCAAGATCAATCGCGCGGTGGAGCAGTTTCTGGCGGCGAAGGGCAAGAAGTAATCACCGGCCGAATTGCACCTGACGCACGGCCAGCGCCATCGTGT
Organism: uncultured Pseudomonadota bacterium; assembly: GCA_937967875.1. Lineage (GTDB taxonomy): Bacteria > Lernaellota > Lernaellaia > Lernaellales > Lernaellaceae > CALBTQ01. The sequence goes on along the minus strand of CALBTQ010000749.1, from coordinate 5,635 downwards.
CGCACAGGCCGGTCGCCGAATCCCGTCCGTAAAAACACATCATCGAGGCGTAGGTGGCCTCGTCGTACTCCTGCGGCGTGACCAGGTAGCCCAGGTGACCGTTGGCGTTGGAGACGACCAGACAGCGCTCGCCGGCCGGGCAGACTTTTTCCAGCATCGCGCCCACGGCGGTCGACGGCTCGCCGGGCACGCCCAAAAACATCAGCTTGCCCACGCGCGCGGCCTGCAGCGGCCGGTCGGGACGCAGATAGAACATGCCGTCGGACATAAAATCGGGCAGCGGCAGCTTGCCCAGCGGCCGCAGACGCACGCGGGAGAAATCGCGGCGCGCGGTGTAGGCGTCGATCAGCGTATACGTTTGCGGCTCGACGGCGGCGAGGATCTTCTTGGCCTCGGCGGCCACGGCCAGCCCGTAGGTTTCCTTGTCGATCAGCTCCTGTTCGAGCGTCGACCAATCGGGCAGCGGGGCCACGTCGCCCTCGGACCCGTTGACGAACATGGCCACGGCATCGGCGGGCAACTCGCGTTCCAACTCGCGGCACATCACCCCGGGCCAGTCGGCGCTGAATTGCGTGTTGGCCGGCGAGAGCACCGTGGGATGGCTGGCGAAGTGGACCAGCACGCCCAACGTCTTGCCGTCGCGGGCATCGAGCCGCACGACGGTCATGCGCTCGTCGACCGGATACTTGACGCGATCGTACGCCGGCGACGGATCGCCCGGCTCGACGTTGAACGCCGGATCCTGCCGGCTGCGCGTGAGCGTCGGCGTCGGCGCCTCGGCGTAAGCCAGCGTCGCCGGCTGCATAACGGCCTTGGCGCGCACGACGGCCTCGACCATGCCGTCGACCACCAGATCGAAAATGCGCTGGTCGAAGTCGCCGAACAGCGTACGGCCGAGCCAGCGGTGATCGTAACCGGCCGGCGCGCCGTGGGTGTGCGTGGCGGCAAGCATCACGTTGTGTTCGTTAAAGCCCTCGGCGGCCAGTCGCCGGACGACCTCGTCGCGCACTTCGTTGTGCAGATAGGTCAGATCGGCCATGACCAGTGCGAACATCCGTCCGCGTTCGTCGGCCATGACCAACGCCTTGGCGTACAGCGGATCGAGCACGCCGGTCGCCGCTTGCCCGTGTCGCTCGTAATAGCCGGCCATGGGGACGGCGAAGGCGGTCGGATCGGGCGTGATGTCGATCCGGGCCAATCCGGCGCGAAACTCGCCGGCCGGAATCGGTGGTGGCGCGGGCGCGCTCTCCTGCGACCAGCCGGGCCACGCCAGCCAGATCGACAATACTACTATTGTTAGAAGCACCGGAAGGAAACGAATCATTTTCTCACGAACGCGGCCCATGGTGTCCTCGCGGCTTTGCGCCGATTAAATGTCCCAATCCAGACCGATCGTGGCCATGTGTCCGTACTCGCTGCCGTCGGCGACCAGGAAGAATCGGTACCCGACGCCCACGTTCCACAGCTTAACCACGAACGTCGGTCGGAACAAAAACGCACCGTCTTTGCCCGGCTCGCTGGTGTCCTTTTCGCGCTCGTTGGTTTGATCGTTGCGATATACCCGGTCTTTTTCATAGGTCAGGGTATCGTCGATCATCGCGCCCAGGCCGAGGTCCCAGCACAACTGCACGTTTTCATGAAGCGGCAGACGAATGCGCAGGTCGAAGGCGGGGAACCACTGGCGCCGCTGACTGTATTCCCAATGTTTGTAGGTCCAACCGTAGAGACTGTCGAATTGCCGGGTGTATTCGTCCTCGGAAACCGAGGTGTCCATCGACCAGTCCACCGCCAGCCCTACGCCGATCCAGGAGGTGAAATAGTAGCCGCCCTGCGCGTACACGCCCCACCCGGCATTCTCGAACCACACCGGGCCGGTGCCGAAAGCGCCCCAATAATCGGGTTGTTCTTCCATGCGCACGGCCGCGGCGGGCATGGCGGCGAGCACGATCCCCAAAAAAATCAATAAACAGAGAACTCTACGCATTCGTTTTCCTCCGGCAAACATCGAAGCAGCAGTGTACGGTGGGTCCGATCTCTTGAAAAGCCTGAATTAATATTTCCGCCACAAAATTGTCATATGAAAAAATTATGTTTATGGTCTTATTGCAGCCTCTCGATAAAAGGTAACGAGATTCAGAAAATGATTCGTTGGCGAGCAGACGGATCAAGAAAAATACGGTCGAGTCAGATGATTTATTTTGTGATCATACTCGTTTCCCATGTTGGGGAATAAGTGCTGATAACAGTAGGATTTCTTTATCTTTTCGCTAAAACATCGAGGGAGTGAAATCATGAAAACCATTCGCGGGAAGTTCCTAGCCCTTGTTGTCCCCATTATCTTGCTGACCATCGGCTTGATGACCTACGTTTCTTACAGCCTGGCCTCGAGCAAGATGTTGGCCAAGCACAACGAGGACAACGAACGTTTGCTCAATAAAACGATGGGCGACTACCTGAACTGGTTTAACGAACGCGAGAGCGAAGTGAAAATTTTCGCCTCGACCGGCGTCTTCATCGACGCCAGTCAGGGCGAACGGCTCGACGAGGTCGCTCCGCGCTTGAAAATCTACGGCTCCGAGGCTTCCTATTATGAAAACATATTTTTAGCCGATACGAGCGGTAAAATCGTTGCCGACTCCATCGGCGGTCAGAGCGTCGGAGTAAATCTGGCCCAAACGAAAGAATTCGGCGGCAACATCAGCGCTTCGCAGGCCGGGAAAGTCAGTTGGAGCACATTTGCCAAGTCGTTTTCGTCGGGTAAAGGAATCGTCTTGATCACCGTGCCGATCATCGCCAAAGGCGTCGTGGTGGGCATCATGGGCGCGACGGTCGACAACGAATACCTGACCAAAGAGTTTTTCAATTTCAAAATCGGCAACACCGGTTACTTCTTCATGGTCAACACCGAGGGCACGTTCCTGTCGCACCCGAAAGCCGAGATGATCCTGAACAAGAACATCAAAGAATACGATTTCGGCGCGCCGATGTTGCAGCAGGCCAACGGCAGCATGGCCTACACCTTCAACGGCATCAAGAAGATCGCCTCGTTCACCACCAACACCGACCACGGCTGGTTGATGGCGGTCACGCAGGACCGGCCGGAGATCGTCGCGCCGATCAACTCCATCGCCATGTCGCTCTTGCTGGTCGGCGCGATCGCCTTGATCGCGTTGATCGTGGCCATGGTTCTGATCATCACCCGCAGCATCTCCAAGCCGATCAACCAGACCGCCGACATGCTGCGCGACATCTCCGAGGGTGAAGGCGACCTGACCGTGCAACTGGACGTGACCAGCGACGACGAAATCGGCAAGCTGTCCGAGTACTTCAACCAGTTCGTCAAGAAGCTGCGCAACTCGATCCAACAGGTGGCGCAGAACTCTTACACGCTCAACGACACCGTCGGTTCGTTGTCGGACGTGGCCTCGCAATTGGCCAGTTACAGCGAACAGACGACCAACCAGGCGGCCGTTGTGGCGTCGTCGGCCGAGGAAATTTCGGTCAACGTCAACGTGGTCACCGGCGCGACGGAAAAAATGTCCGCGCAGGCCAACACAATCGCCTCGGCCAGCGAGCAGATCTCCTCGGGTATCAACACCGTGGCCACCGCCGTCGAGGAAATGAACGCGGCCTTGATGGAAGTGTCCAAAAACACCAACCGCGCCTCGCAGATCACCAACGACGCGGTGAACAGCGCGCAAAGCGCCCAGAAGCTCATCGGCGTGCTGGAAGCGGCGGCCAACGAGATCGGCAAGGTCGTCGAACTGATCAACGACATCGCCGACCAGACCAACCTGCTGGCGCTCAACGCGACGATCGAAGCGGCCAGCGCCGGCGAGGCGGGCAAAGGCTTCGCCGTCGTCGCCAACGAGGTCAAGGAATTGGCCAAGCAAACCGCCTCGGCCACCGACAGCATCTCCGAGCAGATCAAGAACATGCAGTCGCACACCAACGAAGCGGTCGAGTCGATCCGTCAGATCACCCAGGTCATCGGCGAGATCAACGACATCAACCATCTGATCGCCACCTCGGTCGAAGAGCAGACCTCGACGACCAACGAAATCTCGCGGTCGATCGCCAACGTGGCCAGCGGCGCCAACGATTCGGCGCGCAGCATTCAGGAACTGCACACGCAGATCAACAAAGAGGTCGTGCGCGGCGTGAAGGAAGCGGCCACCGGCGTCAACGAAGTTTCCCGCAACATCCAGGGCGTCAATCAGGCGGCGCAGGAAACGGCCAAGGCCGCCACGAACACCGACTCCATGTCCAAAACGATCGCCGACCTGTCCGAACAGCTAAGCTCGGTTGTCGGACAGTTCCGTACCTGATCCCCCCTCCTCCAACGGAAAACCGGCCGAGTCGCCTCGGCCGGTTTTTTTTGGAAAGGACATGCCCTCGGCGGCGCTGATACGCTGAACGAAGTGAGGTTTATCAGTGTTGTCGATAACGCCGAATCATCAACGAGAATCCGATAACGTTTTTTTCTTGCTCGGTCCGGCGCACTGTGAAAAAGTCCAAGGACGATAACCGTAAAAAAAGGTGAATTCATGCCCCCTCGATTGATCGAACGCGTGCTGGGCAACTTGGCGTACTTCGAGCGGCTGATCCTCGGTCCGTCCATCCGCACCGTCGGCGACGGCGAGCTCGACGAGTTGGTCGGCGGTCGTCCCGAGCGCCTGTTCCTGGGCATCTACACCGAGGAATCGCTCGCCGAACGGCTCGAAGCGCTCGGCCTGTTGCCCAAGCTGCGCGCCAAGGGACTGGCCGACATCCGGCTGCAACTGACCACCAACGACCCCGAGCACCAGCTCATGCGCGTGTTCTCGACCGTCGACGACGACGAACACCTGCTGTGCGAGGCGATTTATCATCCGGGCGAATTTCGCACCCGCGCGCCGTTCGCCAAGCTGCTGCACGGCTATCGCTTCCGCATGCTCTACATCCAGTGGATGCTGTTGCAGAATCCCTTCCGCGAATTCACCGCCGATCGCCCGCAACTGCCCGGCCAGCATTTCCCCGGTCTGCGCGTCGGGCGCGAGGTCGTCGCCGCGTTGCAGGCGATGGTCGAACGGCTCGAATACGACGGCATTCTGGTCACGCCCGAATTCGGCCACAACGCGCTGATGTACATGCCGCTGTTCAAGTTCGTGAATCCCGACAGCCAGGGGCAGATGCTCGCGTTGCGCCGCGACCTGGCCGAGCTGTCGCTGGCCGAAGCGGCCTGGGGCGCGGAGATGGGCTGCGTCACCAACGAGGTGACCGGCGAAATCTTCCGCTGGTTCCACAACGAAATGTGCCTGCCGCGCCGACGGCGCATCAAGGCGTATTTCAAATCGGACGCTTACGATAAACGGGTGAAGCAGGCGATGGACAAAGCGCGGTTCGTTTTCGATCGCGCCTTGTACGAAGAGCGATTCCCCCAGCGCGAAACCTACCTCGCGCGCGAAAATACGATCAGGCCCGACGATGCCGAGGAAGACGGCGATTAATCGCGTTGCGCCCGCCGCCAGCGCGTCGGCTTGATCACCGCCGCCTTGAGCGCCAGCGACAATTTCCAGAACACATACACCGGAGCGAGCGCCACCGCCGCGGAGATCGGAAGAGCACACGTCTGAACTCCAGTCACCGAATACGA
>CALBTQ010000748.1 GCA_937967875.1 uncultured Pseudomonadota bacterium | reverse complement strand
CGATATCGTATTCGGTGACTGGAGTTCAGACGTGTGCTCTTCCGATCTAGCTGCGCCTGCTGCAAACGCAGGCGCGCGGCAAGTCGACGTTCGTCTGGCTGGGCATGGTGCTCATCGGCCTGGCGATGCTCGCCACCGGTTCGCTGCTGGCCCGGCTGTATCCGCAGTATTTGATGACGATCATCACCGTAACCGCCGCGATGGTCGGCATTCCGCTTGGACTGGCGCTGCGCTCGTTGTTGCAGGTGCTGACGACCAAGAAGATTTTGCAGGGGCGCGTGCAGGACCTGGAGGCGGACCGCGACGAGGCGCTGGCCGAGGCCGAACGTCTGACGGTGGGCAGCGGCTTCGACCGGCTGGCGCGCGACGAGTTGGAGAAGGTGCTGCACGAGGCCAAGCAGTTGAGCGATTTGCGCAAGGAGGCCGAGCGCGTCGATGCCCAAATCGACATGCTGCCGCCCGAGGCCGATCTCAACGATACGTTGCGGCATCTGGATCGTCACCTCGCCGAACTGCATCTGTATCAGGACGAGCTGTTGATGCAATCGCCGCATTTGCGCGACAGCACCTCCGAGCGCATCAGCACCCTCGCCGCGCGCATCAACGCGCTGGAGTCGGCGGCGGAAAATGCGGCGCGCGAACGCGACCTCGCCTACCAGCAACTGGCGCAACGCCGGGCGACGATCGAAAATCCGACGGCGATGCGCGAGCGGCTGTTGGAGGTCGAGGAAGAGTTGACCGAAATGAAACTCGAGGCGCAAGCGTTGTGGACGGCCGTCGAAACGCTGGAAGCGGCGGTGGACAACTATCTCGGCGACGATCTGGCGCGCCTGACCGACGCCACGCAGGCGCACTTCAACAACCTGATCGGCGAGCAATGGCGCGCGGTGCAACTCGACGCGCAATTGGCGCCTTCGCTGTCCGACGCCGACGGCGCGCTGCCGCTGGAATTGCTCTCGACCGCCACCGGCGATCAATTGCTGGTCGCCGGTCGCCTGGCGCTGCTGGATCTGCTGGCCCCGGACAATCCGCTGCCGCTGTGGATCGACGACGCGGCGGTCGGTTACGACGCCGCGCGCCGGCAACGGTTTTTCGAGTTGATGCTCGCCGCGGCGAAAACGCGGCAGATCATTCTTTGCAGCCCGCACACGCACTGGGACGCGGACATCCTCGCGGCGGCGCACGTGGTGCGGTTGGAGGCGCGATGAACGAACCGCGACGGGCGCGCGCGCTGGGTATGTTTTCGGGCGGGCTCGATTCGATTCTCGCGGCCCGGCTGATGCTCGAACTAGGCGTCGAAGTGCTGGCGCTGAAATTCACCGCACCGTTCATTCGTCCGCAGTCGGCCGGACCGGCGGCGGGCGCGGCGACGCACTGGGCGCAGGCGCTGGACGTGCCGTTGCGCGAAGTGCCGATGGGCGACGCGTTTATCGACGTGATCCGCCGACCGCACTTCGGGCACGGCAAGCAACTCAATCCGTGCGTCGACTGCAAGATCCACATGCTCGCGCTCGCGCGGGAGATCATGGAGAGCGAAGGCTACGATTTCGTGTTCACCGGCGAAGTGCTCGGCCAGCGGCCGATGAGCCAGCGACGCGACACGCTGGCGATCATCGAAACCAACTCCGGCCTCAAGGGGCGACTGCTGCGGCCGCTGTCGGCGCAACTGCTGCCCCCAACGATCCCCGAAGAGACAGGGCTGATCGACCGCGAGAAGCTGCTGGCCGTTTCCGGGCGCAGCCGCAAACCGCAGCAGGAGCTGGCAGACCGCTGGCGCATTGCCGATCCGCCGGGCGCGGCCGGTGGCTGCCTGCTGACCGACGCCAACTACGCCGCGCGCCTGCGACACCTGCTGGCGATCAAGCCGATCGTCGCGCACGACGATCTGGAATTGCTGACCGTCGGCCGGCACATCGACATCGAGGGGCGCGCCAAGGTGATCGTCAGCCGCAACGAGACGGAGAATCATCTGCTTGAACAGTTGAGCCATACCGGCGTCTGGCTGCTGGAACCGGACGGCTGGCCGGGTCCGACCGCGCTGATCGTGGGCGGCGACGAACCGGGCGACGTCGAGTTCGCCGCGGCGTGCATTGTCAGTTACGGCAAGCCGAAAGAACCGAACGAAGTCGTCGTGCAAAAAATAAATTCCGTAAAAAAATTCACGATTTCGGCGCAACCTGCCGATAGAATGACGTTATCGTCTCGTCGGATCGAGGGTTGAACCATCGACGATGCGAATTTGGGCGGATAAGCCAACACGTCGTAACGAAAGGATTTTCTTACGGAGACATCGTTCAAGTTGCATAATCGAATCGCCGGATTATAATTCACGTTGAGGGAATTGGCGAAGGAGCGTCATGGCCGGTTGCAATATATTGATCGTCAATGACGAAAAAAACATCCTCGAAAGCATTAAAAGCATTCTGGGAGTCGATGGGTGCGTGCCCTTCGAGGCGTACACGACCGAGCAGGCGATCCGAGTTCTCGACACGGAAAATATCGATCTAGTCATCAGCGACATCAACATCAACGGCTCCTCCGGCCTGGGGCTGCTCAGCTACGTCAACAACGCCGAGTTCGGCATCGACGTCATTTTGCTTTCCACAAGCACCGATACCGACTTGGCCAACAAGGCCGTGCAAAACGGCGTTTACGATTTCATCTACAAACCCTTCCATGCCTTCGACCTGCTGCTGTCGGTGCGCCGCGCGCTGGAAAAACGCAAGCTGACCCTGCGCAGCCGCGAACTGCAGATGAACATGGAAAAGAAAATCAAAGAGCAGACGCTTTCGCTGCACCTGCGCAACCAGGAAAAACAACAGCTCTTGATTTCCACGATCCGCTCGCTGGTCAGCGCGCTGGAAGCCAAGGACAAATACACCGAGGGTCACAGCCGTCGCGTGGCCGACAACGCCGTGGCCATGGCGCAGATGATGGGCTTTTCCGCCGCCGACTGCGAGGAGATTTCGCTGGCCGGACTGTTCCACGACATCGGCAAAATCGGCATCACCGAGGCGGTGCTCAACAAAAAGGGGCAGCTCACCGCCGAGGAATACGAACTGATTAAAACGCACCCGCTGATCAGCCAGAAGATCGTCGAGCAGATTCCGCAATTCAAGCGCATCTCGCGCATCGTCCGCCATCACCACGAATTTTTCGACGGCAGCGGCTACCCGGACAACATTTCCAACACGAAGATCCCGATCGGCTCGCGAATCATGACCGTCTGCGACGCCTACGACGCGATGACCTCCGACCGCTCCTACCGTACCGCGCTCGAGGAAACGCGCGCGCTGTACATCATCAAGCGCAACGCGGGCACGCAGTTCGATCCGGATATCGTCGAAGTGTTCCTGCGCATGAAGGGCTTCCGCGGTTAAACCGCCTACACGCTACCCGCGAAAATGAACACGGTCACGTTGGCCAAGGTGTGCAGCAGCACGGGAGCCGCCAGCGATCCGGAGCGCTCGCGCAGCCAACCGAACAGGAGCGCGGGGAAAAACACGGCCAGGCGCGCCGGCTGCCAGTCGACCGCCAAATGGGCCAGCGCAAAGAGCAGCGCGGTCAGCAAAATCGCCGGCCATCGTTCACCGAGCCATTGCGGCGCCGGGCGACGCAGGCGTTGACCCAGCAGGGTTTGCACGTAACCGCGAAAGAACAGTTCTTCGGGCAGCGCGACCACCAGCAGATGCCGGAAGAACACGGCGATCAACGCGCGTCCCAGATGCAGGTGCGGCGTATGGCCGACATGTTTCTGCCATAGGACATGCCCGACGGCGTACAGCGGCAAGACGATCAGCGCGCTCAGCAACGCCCAGCGCAAACCGCGCGGCCAGTCGCGGAGGGTCAGGCCATACGCGGCGAAGTCGCGACCGCGCACAAACATCACGCCGATCGGCAGCCAGAAAAACGCCAACGGCAGAATCGTCCCGGCGATCGTTTGCCCGCCGGGCGCGGCTGCACTCCACGCGCTGAGCGCGGCGATCAACGCGATCATCAGCAAGCAGGCGGTCAAAGCTTCGCGCAATGGATATCGTGGCGTGGACATGCGCTTATCCTCGACAGATCGCGACGGAAAATCAACCGCGCAGCTTGACCGCCCTGCGCCGGTGCTCTACGCTCGACGCCGATGAAAACGTGGCGCGCATTTTTACTTCTGCTCCTCTTGTTGCCGATGACGGCGGCGGCGCAAAGCCTGTTGTCGCAGTACAGCCAGGCGATGCGCGACGCGCGTTCGGGCGACGCCACGAAAGCGCGGCAGGCCTTCGACAAGCTGCGCAGCCTCGCCGAGAATCATCCGGACGACAAGCTGGCCGACGACGCGCTGTTTCAGGCGGGCGAAGTCGCCGAGCGCTATCTGGGCGAATACAATCTCGCGCAGGAAATGTACGAGCAGGTCATCGAACGTTTTCCCGATTCGCGCAATGCCATGCGGGCCAAGGGCGCGCTGCGGCGGCTGGCGCGCGGTCGTGAAACGGGCGACAAACCCTATTTTCTCTACACGCAGGTGCTGCGGCAATATGCGCAAATCGGCAGCGACGAAGCGCTCAAGCGCATGAAGGATCTTTACAAACAGTATCCCGATTTTCGTCTGGCCGATCGCGTCGGGTACTGGATTGCCGAGGAATACGCGCGTCTGGACGTCAACGAAGAGGCGCTGCCCTATTACCGCGACGTGGTCAAGCGTTTTCCCGACGGGCGGTACGGCTTTCTGGCGCAGGTGGGGCTGGGCAACGCGTTCATCGAGCTGCGCCAATTTCAACGGGCGGCCGACGCGTTCCGGGCGTTGGCGACGATGAAGGGCTACAAGGACGCGAAAAAAATCAGCGACTATTACGTGGGCATCACCTACCAATTCATGGCGTTGTGGATCACCTTCTGGCTGACGCTTTTCCTGGTCGCCTGGTGGATCATTCGTGTCGCCGCATATACGCCCTGGCGCGATTTCCAAGCGCGCACGTTGTTGCGCGTGTGGCCGGAACTGCTGGCGCTGCTCGCGCCGCTGGCCGGCGGCGTGATCTACGTCTGGGATCGTTCACTGGACATGCGCGAAAGCCTGTTGTGGCTGATGGTCGGCGCAACGCTGATGCTGCTGGGCAACACCGCGCACATTTACTCGCGGCAACCCGGCACGATCAACGCGAAGCGCTTTTCCGCCTTCAGCGCGCTGGTCGGGCTGGCGCTGACGTACGCGATTTTCTACCTGACCGATTTGCTCAATGTGTTACTCGATTCCCTCAAGGCGACTTTCAATATATAGTCGGGGAGTGAGGTGAACATGAAGAAACGCGGCAAGATTCTGCGCATCCGCATGGGGGTCAACCCGAACTCCTCGTCGATCGGGGCCGACCTGCAGGCGATCATTTACGGCACGGCGGCGATCAGCATGCTGACCGTGGCGATCAGCGCCCTGGTGCGTCTGCTGCGGCGCAACAAACAGGAACCGAAAAACTGAAACCGGCCAGGCCCCACCGTTATCGTTACGAATCCTTCGGCGGCATTCTTCAGATCGAACGTCCGCAGGCGTTGGTCTGGGTCGATCGCGATTACATGCGTTCGCTCGGCTACGCCGACAGCGAGTTGTGGTCACACGAAACCGATTTACTCAGCGCGCCGACCGAAGTGCACCTGCAACCGACCAACCGTTGCGGCGCGGGCTGTCGCGCCTGTTACACCGATGCGGACGGCCCGACCATCAAACCGGAAGACGAACTGTCGCCGGCGAAACTGCGGGAGATCATCGACGCGCTGGCCGACATGCGCGTGTTTCATCTCGCCCTGGGCGGCGGCGAAAGTCTCGGCCTGAAGGGCTTTTTCGAGCTCGCCGAGTACGCGCACTCGCACGGCATGTTGCCGAGTTTGACGACCAACGGCTTCGATCTGACGCCCGCCGTCGCCAAGCGCTGCCGGATTTTTTCGGCGGTACACGTGTCCATCGACGGCATCGGCGACGTGTACCGGGCCGTGCGCGGTTACGACCGTTTCGCCGAAGCCGACCGCGCCGTGCAACTGCTGCAAAAAGCGGGTTGCAACGTCGGGCTCAACACGGTTGTCTGCCGCCAGAGCGCCGACGGGCTCGACGACCTGATCGCCTACGCCGCGCAGCGCAAGGTCAAGCAGATCGAGTTGTTGCGCTTCAAACCGGCCGGGCGCGCGCGCGAACACTACGACGAGATGAAGCCGACGCACGAACAACTCGACAACCTGTACCCGCGCCTGCTGATGCTGATGAAAAAGCACAAGGTGCGCCTGTTGGCCGATTGCTCGCTCGCGCCGATGATCTACATGCACCGCCCCGATCCGCAAAAGCTCGACTTGCTGGGCGTCACCGGCTGCCTGGGCGGCAACATGCTGATGTCGGTCGCGCCCGACGGCGTGCCCGCGCCGTGCAGTTTCGCGCGCGGCGAAAAGCGCGATGCTTCCACGGTAAGCCGGTGGTGGAGCGACGACGATGTTTTCCGCGTCTTCCGCCAGTGGAACGAGCAAGCGCCCGAACCGTGCCGCTCGTGCGATTACCTTAAGCTCTGCCATGGCGGCTGCCACGTGGTGGCCGAGCACGTGACCGGCGATGCATCCGCGCCGGACCCCGACTGCCGCTTCGTTCGCGATTATCAACAGAAAAAGAAATAAAGGTCAGACTTTTTTACCGACGACGTAGCGCAGCAGTTGCTTGCGTTCGGCGTCGGTGAGCCGCGCCAGGCGCGCGTGCATCATCTCGTTGTGCATCAGGTTGTCGCAGGTGCGGTGGCAGGCGATCGGCCGGAAGTACGGGTGCCGCTTTGACTCGTTGAGCGCCAGCCGGCGAAATTCGCGGTACGTGTCGCTGTCCCAGATTTCGCGGAACGACGCGCGGTGCAGGTTGCCCATCGGCTTGTCCACACCGCGACAGCACGGCGCGATGTCGCCGTCGGGCAGCACCCGGATGAAATGCCAACCCATGTAGCAGGGGATCGCCTCGACCGCTTCGATGTCGTAATCGCCGCGCGCGAAGCCGACCGAATCCAGCCGCCGCAAAAAACCGTCCCAGTTGTCGATGCGGAAGGCGCGTCCCTGCCCGTGCAGGCCTTCGACGCGTTCGCCGACCTGCTGGAGGTGATCGCGCATGATCGTCAAGTGCGGCGGCGTGATCAGTAGACTATCCAGGCGGATGTGCACCGAATCGACCAGCGTATAGTACATGCCGTCCGCGCCCACGCGCAGCGCGAAGTCGAGCATCTCGCGCGTTTCCATGAAGTTCATCGCAAACAGCACGTTGGCCAGAATGACCTCGCTGGTCGGCGGTTTGAGCGAATTGAACAAACGCAGGTGTGCCTCGATGCGTTCGAAGGTCGCCTCGGTTTTGTTCGGATGCGCACGGCTGTAAGTGGTCGGCGTGCCCGCCCACAGCGAAACGGTCAGTTCGTCGACGCCCAGCGCCGCCAGCCGCCGCACGCCCGCCTCGTCGATCGCCGAAAAATTGGTGGTCAGCGCGCAGATCATGCCGTGGCGTTTGACCGCCTCGACCGCTTCGTAGATCGCCGGATGCAACAGCGGCTCGCCGCCGCCGGTAAAGCGAATGCGCTTGGCGCCCATTGCGGCCAGTTCATCGATCAAGCGCAAGAGCATGTCGTTGGGCATCTGCTGCCGGTGCCATTCAGGTTCCGGCCCGGCGTTGCCCAACAGCGGACTTTTCGTCCAACAAGGCAGGCAGTTGTTGTTGCAACGGTTGGTCGGATCGATGACCACGTGCTCGGGACCGACGAACGCGCGCTCGCCGTCGAGAATGCCGGCTAGGTCGCGATGATCGTCGAGGAATTTCCGGAACGGATCGACCGGCGGCTGTTCCGGCGGCGGCGCAACCCGCACATCGCAACGCGGCTGCTCGGGCGCGGGACGCCAGCAATAGGTTTCGATCGGCGCGCCGACGCTCTCGAAGCGATACTCGACGCGCGCGCCCACCGGCACGGGCAAGACGCAACGCCAACGGCGCGCGGCCTCGTCGTAATGCAGCGGCGTGCGCTGCTCGGGCCCGCCGTCGACCGACCAGATCGCCGCGACCGCCTCGGTGAACGGAATCGCCGCATAGTATTCCAACGCCAGTTCGCCGCGCTGTAAATGGTCGAAGAACGCGACGATCTCCCGTTCGTCGTACGCGCGCCCGGTGGCGGCGCTGGTCATCGTCCAGCGTTTTTGCGCCGGCAATTCGGCCAGCACGTAATCGGCAAACAGTGCGTAACCCAGCGCCAGGCCGTCGTCGCTGGCGGCGGGTTGAATGAAAATGTTCTCGAAGGGCGTTTCGCGCAGCACCACCTGGTTGGCGACGCTGTTGAGACCGACGCCGCCGGCGATACACAAATTCGGGCTTTGCGTGGTTTCGTAAAGATGGCGGCCGACGTGCACCATCGCCAGTTCAAGCCGCTTTTGCGCGGCCCAGGCGAAATCCTTATCACGCTGCGTGATCTCGCCGTGCGGATCGCGCGGCCGGCCGAAGGTCTCGAACCAACGCGGCGACATGCGCCGGAACGACACCGGATCGTCCAGCACGCGATCGCCCGACCAGAACAGCAGCCACTCCGGGTCGATCGCCAGACGGCCGTTGTCTTCAAAACGGAGGATTTCCTCGAAGATCTCCACGAACTCGCTGGGACCGCCGTGGCTGGACAGGCCCATGAAGCTGCCCTCTTCCATGCCGAGAAAATGGCCGCACAGCGCATAAAAATAACCGAGCGAGCCGGAAGCCATCAGGTTTTCGACCTCGACGAGCACCTCGCCGCGCACGCAATGCGCGAGGCTCAGGCTTTCGGCGGGATAGTTGCGCGCCTCGGCGTCGGGCGCTTGGCGCAGCAGTTCCTCGACCGTCGGATGACGATGCGCGACGAGAAAGCCGCGATCGCGAAAAGCGACCTCGTGCGCCATTACGCCCCACCGGCTGCGGTCGCGCGTGAGCGGCGCGATGCCGCCGGAAGCGTCGACCGACAGTACGGCCGCCTCGTCGAAGGGACTGGGCAGAAACGCGCTGGCGACGTGGCCGAGGTGGTGATCGAACTGAATGATTTTTTCCGGGTACGGGAAATCGGGGAACACCGCGATCGGCGGATGGCCGGCGGGCGGATAATAGTACGTGGTGTCGCAGGCCAACAGATCGACGTCGTGCAACGTGACGCCCGCCGCGGCCAGCACGTAGTTGAGCGCGCGGCGCACGCTGTTGCGCGGATCGCCCCGGCGCACGCGGCACAGCCGTTCCTCGTTGATCGCCGCGACCAATTTGCCGTCGCGCAGCAAGGCGACGCTGCTGTCGTGATCGCTGACCACCGCGCCGATGACGATCAAGGGTTTAGGCATCGGCCACCGCCTTGCGCACCAACAGCGGGCCGATGGCCAGCGCGTCGAGCGCGGTCGTGGCGAAGCATTGGTATGCGTCCAGCGGCGTCTCGACGATCGGTTCGCCGTTATCGTTTAAACTGGTGTTAAGAAACACCGGCCCGCCGGTCAGTTCGTAAAAACGGCCGACGAACCCGCGATACGGGCCA
>CALBTQ010000747.1 GCA_937967875.1 uncultured Pseudomonadota bacterium | reverse complement strand
ACCACCGAGATCTACACTCTTTCCCTACACGACGCTCTTCCGATCTCACAATGCGGGCGCGGCGTTGGTCGTTGACGGCGAATTGATCGCCGCCGTCAACGAGGAGCGCATCAACCGCCTGAAAAACTCCATCGGCTTCCCTTACGAAGCCATCGCCGAAGTATTGCGCCTCGGCGGCCTGCAACCCGCGCAAATCGACCGCATCGTCATCGCCGGCGACATCACGCCCAGTTGCTTTTTACGCATCGTGCCCGACCTGCACAAATACGCCAAGGAACTGTCCGGCCAGTTCGGCATGAATTACATCGCCTACACCTACTATCAGATTTTCGCCCGCTCGCTGCGCCTGCCCTATTGGCTCGACAAACGGGCGTCGCGTTGGCTGCTGCGCCGGCGCTTGCGCCGCCTGGGCTTCATCGCGCCGGTCGAGATGTTCGAGCACCATGAGGCGCACGCCTACTCGGCGTTCCTCTGCGGTCCCTTCGCCAAGGCCACGGTCATCACCGCCGACGCCATGGGCGACGCGTTGACCGCCACGGCCGGCGTCGGCTCACCCGACGGCAGTGTTCGGCGCCTGTTCGCGCAATCGGGCGCGGCCGCGTTGAATCCGTACTACAGCCGCATAACCGAGTACCTCGGCTTCAAACCCAACCGCCACGAAGGCAAGATCACCGGTCTGGCCGCCTACGGCGACGCGCAAAAACTCGCCCCGCTATTCCGGCAGGTATTGCATTTCCGCGGCCCGGGCTTCAGCACGCTGGGCAATCCGTTCAAGCATCACCGCACACGCGGTTGGTACCGGCTTCTGGTCGGCGAAACCCGCGAGGACATCGCCGCCGCCTGTCAATTGGTCCTGGAAGAAGCAGTCACTGCTTTCGTGCAGTATTGGGTGCGCCGAACCGGCCTGAGCGACGTCGTGCTCGCCGGCGGCATCTTCGAGAATGTCAAACTCAACCAGCGCATCCGCGAACTGCCCGAGGTCGCGCGCATCAGCATCTTCCCCAACATGGGCGACGGCGGGCTGGCCGCGGGCGCGGCGCTGGGCGTGTCCGGAGCGAAACCGCAGCCGCTCATAACGCCCTACCTCGGCGCGGAATACGACGACGCGCGCATCGAGCAGGCCCTGCGCGCCAAGAATCTTAAATTCAGTCGTCCCGACGATCTGCCGCTGGCGATCGCCAGGCTGCTTGCCGATCGGCAGGTCGTGCCGCGTTTCGTCGACCGCATGGAATACGGTCCGCGCGCGCTGGGCAACCGCACGATCTACTTCCGCCCCGACGATCCGTCGGTCAACGATTGGCTCAACAAAATGCTGCGCCGCACCGAGTTCATGCCCTTCGCGCCGGTCGTGCCCGATTATGCCGCCGACAAGTGTTTCATCGGCGTGGACGGCGCGCGCTTCACCTCGCGCTTCATGAACATGTGTTACGACTGCACCGACTACATGCGGCAGGTGGGCGCCGGTTGCGTGCACGTCGACAACACCGCGCGCCCGCAGATCGTCACGCCGGAAACCAACCCCGACATGTATGCCATCCTCGTCGCCTACGAGCAGGTCACCGGCGTGCCCGTGCTGATCAACACCAGCTTCAACATGCACGAAGAGCCCATCGTCATGACGCCCGAGGACGCCGTACGCGCCTACCTCGACGCGCATTTCCGCTACCTCGCCATCGGGCCCTTCCTGGTGGAAAGCGACGCCTCATGAACGTCGAGGAAGCCAGACGACTTGCGCACCCGCGGGCGGTGATGATCCAGACCACCAGCCGCTGCAACGCCGCGTGCGTCATGTGCCCGCATCCGCAGATCGTCAAGTCGATGCCCCAGGGCGACATGAGCGACGAGCTGTTCGCGCGCCTGCTCGACGAAATCGCGACCTTCCCCAAGCTGCAACGCGTGATGCTCTATCTGATGAACGAACCACTGCTCGATCCGCAAATCGTGCCGCGCATCGAACGCGCGCGCGCCGCCCTGCCCGACGTCGAGCTTTACATCATCAGCAACGGCATCGCGTTGACCGAGCGTCGCAGCGACGAGCTGCTCAACGCCGGCCTGACCTGGATCGGCTTTTCGTTGCATGCCGTCCGCCCCGACACCTACAAGGCGATCTCCGGGCGCGGCGATTTCACGCGCGTGCGCGACAACATCATCCACCACGTGAAAAAATCGCTGCTGCGTCACGGCGACGACTCGGTGATGGTCAACCTGACGCGCATCCGGCCCTTCGTTTCCGATGAGGAATGGAACGAGGCGATCTCCTTCTGGCGCCATCTGGGCCTCAAGCGGCTCGATCTGGTCGACGGCTACATCAGCCGCGCGGGCAACGTCGACGTATACGGTCACGAGCCGCTGGATCATCCCGGCATCCTCGGTTGCCGCACGGTGTGGGCCTACGAAATGGCGCACGTGCTCTTCGACGGTTCGGTCATCCCCTGTTGCATGGATTACCGGCGGCAGGCCGTCTGGGGCAATGCCGCCGACGAGGGCTTGCTCGCCGTGTGGCAATCGGCGGCGCGGCGGGAATTTCTCGACTGCATGGACGGACGAGCGCTGCCCGACGATTTTCTCTGCCGCCATTGTGAAGATGCGATCCCGGCCGCAGCGGTCGAGCGCGAGGACAAAACGTCCACCGCCGACGCCCTGGGCGTTTTCCTGCTCGTCTTTCCGCCGCCGTGGCTGACCGATTCCCCGCCGTTGGGCCCGGCCGCGTTGCTGGCTTGGCTGGAACGCGAAGGATTATCCGTGTCGGTTTACGACGCCAACATCGAGTTGTTCCACCGCGTTGCGCCCACGCTGCGGGAAACCTGGGAGTGGGAGAAGGGCCTGGTCTGGGAAGATGCCGCGCAGGTCGATGAGCTGTTCGGCGACGCCTTGCGGCAGATGGCTGCCGAGATCGCCGCGCACCCCGCGCCGGTTGTCGGCCTGCATCTGGCCAGCCGCAAGGAAATCGCCGCCGCGCTGCTGGCCGGCGAGATCAACCGCCTCGCGCCGCACAAGACGATCGTCGCCGGCGGACCGGGCGCAGCCACCTCCGACGAGCGCACGCGCTTTTATCTGCGCAGCGAGGGAACCGTCAAGCATTTCATCGTCGGCGAAGGCGAACTGACCCTAACCGAAACATTGCGCGCGCTGCGCGGTCATGAGCCATTGGACAAAATTCCCGGTCTCGCGACGTTCGCCGCAGGTCGCGAAACTTTTTCGCCCCGGCGCGAAACGGTCGATATGGCCGAACTGCCTGTGCCCGCCTACACGCACTTCGACGTGACGCGCTACCGTCATCCGGCCCTGGCCGTCGAATGGTCGCGCGGCTGCACCGGCGATTGCGCCTTTTGCAACGTGCATCAATTCTGGCACGCCTATCGCCGCAAACCGTCGGCGGTCGCCCTGGCTGAACTGGCTGCGCTGCGCGAGCGTTTCGGCGTCGATTGGTTCAGCCTTGTCGATCCGGTGATCAACGGACGGCCCGATGAACTCGAAGCCGTCTGCGACGGCATTATCGCCAACGACTGGCGACTTAAATGGTCGGCCGGCATCAGCCCCAACCATCCATTGACCGCCGCGCAATTCGCCAAGCTGGCGCAAGCCGGCTGCTACCGCCTCGAATTCGGTGTGGAGTCGGGCTCGGACCGCGTCCTGCGCTCGATGAACAAACGCTTCACCGTCGAGCGCGCGGGGGAAATGTGCCGCGACGCGCACGCCGCCGGCATCGAAGTCGTGCTGTATTTGATCGTCGGCTTCCCCGGCGAAACCGAGGAGGATTTCGCGGCCACACTCGCGGCGATGGATCGCTTCGCGCCCCACGTTTCGCGCGTGCGCAGCGTCAACAGCCTGCTGCTGATTCCGGGCTCCGCCGTGTGCGAAGAGCCCGATCGATACGGTCTGACCGCGCCGGATCGCACCGCGCCCGGTTGGATGCGCCGCTGGCGCGCCGGCGACTCGACGCCCGCCGTTCGCGCCGCCCGCATCGCGCGTCTCGAAGCGAAGCTGCGCGAACTCGGCGTGCCGGTGGAATTCAGCAACCGCGACGAACTGCTCGGCGAAAGCCAGGATCTCGACGAAAAACTGCATCGCCTCTTCCAGCGCGTCGATCGCTTCGACGATCGCCTGCACGCCCTCAACGCCCGGGCGCGCCGTGTGCTGGCCGAGATGGGCGAGGACGCGCCCGGCGCCGGCGAGGTCGCGCTGACCATCTGCCCCGTCTGGGGCGTCGACGCGCCGCCCTACGGTCTGGCCAGCCTGACCGCGACGATCGAGCAGGCCGGCTACCGCCCGCTGGTGCGCGACTTCAACATCGAATGCTACCGCCGCGTACGCGCCGATCTGCAACGCTTCTGGGAGGAAGACAGCTTCCGCCACTGGACCGACCTCGCCGACTGGGAGCGCCTCGCGCCTCATCTGCAAAGCGAAATGCAATTTGTCGCCGACGAGTTGCTCGCCTCCGGCCGACGCGTGCTGGGTTTTTCCGTCTATTCGCCCAACCGCCGCTTCACCATCGAAGTGCTCAAAAAAATCAAACAGGCCGATCCGACGCGCGTCACGATCGTCGGCGGTCGCGGCGTGCAGACGACCGAGGAGCGCCTGCTCTTTCCGCCGGACGCGGTGGATTACTTCGTCGTCGGCGAAGGCGAACAGACCATGCGTGAGCTGCTCGCGGCGATCTTCGCGCAACGCGAAGCGACCGTCCTGCCCGGCGTGGTGCGTTTCGACGGCCATCACCTGACGCCTCTGGCGCCGCGCGAGTTGATCGACGATCTGGCCGCGCTGCCGCACCCGACGTTCAACGGCTTTTCGTTGCACCAGTACCGCACCAACGAGTTGCCGATCCTCGCCTCGCGCGGTTGCACCGGCCATTGCACCTTCTGCAACGATCACCCGGCGATGGGCCGTTTCCGGCCGCGCCCCGGCCGCCGGGTGGCCGAAGAAATGCTCGCTCACGCACAGCGCCTCGGCGTGCGTCGCTTCCGCTTCAACGACCAGCTCATCAACGGCGACCTGGCGATGCTCGACCAAATGTGCGACGCGCTGATCGCCGCCGACGCGCGCGTCGAGTGGATCGCCCTGGCCGCACCGCGCGGCGACATGCCCGACGAACTGTTGCCCAAGATGCGCCGCGCCGGCTGCTATACGCTGAACATCGGCGTCGAATCGGGCTCGGACGCGGTGCTCAAAAAAATGGCCAAGGGCTATCGCACCGACGACATCGAACGCGCGCTGCATCAAATTCGCGCCGCCGGCATCAACACGATGATCAACTTCATCGTCGGCTTTCCCGGCGAAAGCGATGACGAATTCGCCCACACGCTCGCTTTCGTGCGCCGCAACCGCGAGCACATCTGCGGCGTCACCAGCATCAACACCTGCCTGCTGCTGTTGGGCTCGCCGCTGGCCGCGCATCGCGAGCAACTGGGCATCACCGTGCCGCCGGGCGCCGACGCCGACACCGGGTGGGAAACGGCCGACAACAATCCCGCCGTGCGGCAGGATCGCGCGCGCCGTTTGCTGGCCTTGTTGCACGAACTGGAACTGCCGATCTGCGTAAGCAACCTGCACGAAAAGACCGCCGACGTCGCCGCGCTCGCCGCGAAAAAGGACGACGCCGGTTGTGCGCCGCCCGATCGGCGCATCGGCGGCGGCGGGCAGAAAAAGAGCCTGCCCTATTACGAGTCGATCGAAAAACGCGACGTCGACGTGTTGCTGATCATGCCGCCGGTGTGGGGCGCCAACGTCGTGCCGCTGGGCATCGGCTACATTCAGCACTACCTGCAAAAGCAAGGCTTCACCGCGCAGAGCTTCGACCTGAACACGCACATGTTCAACCGCACCGCCGACCCCGACCTGTGGCGCATGGAAGCCTACAAGCACTGGACGCAGGAGCCGGAATTTTCCGTCACGCTGCAAAAGCTTGCCGATCTGATCGACCATTACGTCGCGCAGATCGCCAACCACCCGGCGAAGATTCTCGGCTTTTCGCTCAACACCGGCAGCTTCCCCTTCGCGCGCATGTTCGCCAAACGCATGAAGGACGCACGCCCCGAGCGGCCGATCGTTTTCGGCGGTCCGGGCGTCACCAACAGCCTGGACATCCACATGCTCACGCCCGACGAGGTCGATTACATCGTGCTCGGCGAGGGCGAACGCAGCGCGCGCAAGTTGGTTGAAAATCTGCTGCGCGGACGCGACGAGCCGCTCGACGGCGTGATCAAAATCGGCACGCCGATCGACTACGAGAATCTTACCCGGCCGATTCAGGAAGACCTCGAGGAAATCGGCTGGCCGACGCTCGACGATTTCAACCTCGCCGAGTACCAGACCGACGCCGTGCCGATCCTCGGCAGCCGCGGCTGCATCCGCCGTTGCACCTTCTGCAACGACCATCACATCTACCGCAAGTACCGTCAGCGCGCGCCCGAATCGATCGCCGAGGAAATGCGCTGGCACGCCGATCGCGGCCGGTTGCACTTCACCTTCCACGACGTGCTGATCAACGGTCACGTGCCCACGCTGGTGCGCCTATGCGAAATGTTGATCGCCGACGGCCGCCGCTTCCGCTGGGGCGGCCAGGGCGTGATCCGCAAAGAGATGACCCGCGACGTGTTCGTCAAACTCAAGCAGGCCGGCTGCATGAGCTTCGTCTTCGGCGTCGAATCGTTCTCGAACAAAGTGCTGCGGCTGATGAACAAGCCCTACACGCACGACGAGGCCGAGGCCGTGCTCACCGCCTGCCACGAAGCGGGCGTCGAGACGATCATCAACATCATCGTGGGCTTCCCCGGCGAAACCGAGGCCGACTTCCGCGAAACCTACGAGTTCATCCGCACGCACAAGGACATCATCGACCAGGTCGCCTCGATCTCGCCGTGCCTGATCAACCTGGGCAGCCGCCTGTTCAACCTGCGCGACGATTATGGCATTCGCTTTCCGGACAGCGAACAGTCGATCAAGTGGTTCTCCGACGACGGCAACAATTTCGAGGAACGCCGGCGGCGCGTACTGGCGCTCACTACACTGCTGGCGCGGCTGGATCAAAGCGTGCATACGATCAACCTCTACGACGAGGATCGCAACAACCTGCCGCAGGTGGAAATCGACACCTTCCCGCGCCCGGTCGATGAGGCGCCGTGCGACGAATCGGCCGCGCTGAGCGTCGCGGCCACGCCCGACATCATGCTCGTGCTGCCGCCGCCGTGGGGCGTCGATTTTCCGCCGCTGGGCCTGGCCGCGCTGGCCGGCGCGTTGCGCCACGCGGGCTTGAATGCGGTGGTGCGCGATTTGAACATCGAATGGTACGACGACGCCGCCGAGGCGTTGCGTGAGTACTGGTCGTTGGAGCATCTGAAATTCTGGGCGTCCGACGGACGGTTCGACGAGATCGTCGCCTACTTCGCGCCGCAGATCGACGCGTTTATTGCCGACGCGGTCAAGCACCAGCCCAAGGCGGTCGGCTTTTCGACCAACGAATCCAACCTGCCGCTGGCCGTGCTGCTCGGTGAAAAAATCAAACAGCGCCTGCCGGCCACGACGATCGTCCTGGGCGGTCCGGGCGTGCACTGGCCGGCCGATCGCGAACGCATCGGCGGCAAGGCGGCCGACCTGTTCGTCGTCGGCGAAGGCGAAGCCTCGCTGGTCGAACTGCTGCACGCGGCCGACAACGGCGAAGATCCCGCGCAAGTACCCGGCGTCGTCGCCTGGCGCAACGGGCAGTGGATCGGCGGCGGTGAACGTCCGCTTCATAAGCAGCTTGACGATCTGCCCGCGCCCGATTACAGCGACCTACCGCTGCATCGCTACCGCACCAACCAGTTCCCGTTGATACTGGGCCGCGGCTGCATCAACCGGTGCGCGTTCTGCAACGACCATCGCATGGTCCCCGGCTACCGCGCCCACTCGCCGGCGCGCGTGCTGGCCGAGGTGCAGCGCCTGAAAAAATTGTACGGCGCGTTCGCCTTCTCGTTCAACGATCTGCTGGTCAACGCCGACCTGACGCGGCTGCGCGAGTTCTGCCGATTGATCGTCGAACACAACGAACGCATCGCCTGGACCGGTCAGGCCCTCGTGCGCACCGATATGACCGCCGACGACTTCAAATTGCTCAAGCGGGCCGGCTGCGTGACGCTCGTGTTCGGCGTGGAGAGTTTCTCCGACGACGTGCTCAAGCGCATGGGCAAGCGGTTCGTCGCCGCCGACGCCGCCACGGTGTTGCGGCGCGCGAAAGACGTCGGCCTGCAGGTGATGATCAACCTCATCGTCGGCTTTCCCGGCGAAAGCGAAGAGTCCTTCGCGCAAACCTGCGAATTTTTGCGCGAACATCACCGGCTGATCGACAAGGTCAGCGCCGCCTCGACCTGCATCGTCGTCGCCCAGTGCGAGCTGGAAAAAGATCCCGCGCGCTTCGGGATCGTCCTGCCCAAGCCCGAGCATTGGCGCCAGTGGTACAGCGCCGATGAAGCCAACACCTACGAGAAGCGCGTCGCGCGCCTGCATCGCCTGGTCGATTTGCTCGACGAATTGCGGATCGACCATTCGATGACCAACCTCTACCGCGAGGCCCTGGAGGGCGACGCGTGAAGCGCGGCAAAAAAATCCTCTTCGCCGTCCTCATGCTGTTGGCCACCTTGATCGGGCTGAACGCAGTCGCCTCGCGCATGGTGCGCCACCCCGCCGCCGACGCCTACGAGAACATCTACACGGGCCACCCGACGCGCATCCACACGCTCAAGCCCGGCGCGCGCGCGACGATTCACATGGGCCTGTTCGGCAACTACGCTGCGCAATGGCAGGCCAGCGGCGCGACGTACGAGGTGGCGATCAACGAGCAGGGTTACCGTGACGATCCGTTCGGCGTGAAAAAGCCGCTGCGCATCGTGGCGCTGGGCGACAGCGCGACCTTCGGCTGGGACGTGGAAATGGACGAGGCGTGGCCGCAGGTGCTTGAGCGTATGCTGCGCGGTGAAGGGCTCGACGTCGAAGTGCTCAACCTCGGCGTGCCCGGCTACAGCTCGCACCAGGGTTTGCTGTTGTTGCCCGAGGTCTGGAAGTTGCAGCCGGACATCCTGCTGGTCGCTTACGGCCGCAACGACGAGCTGGACACCGCTTTTTCACCCACTGCCCACGCGCGCGGACGCACCGACGCCGAGCTGATGCCCGGCGACCGCATCGTCGCGCCGCCGGAAAAGTCGTGGAAGCAGAAGCTGCGCGCGACCGCGCTGTATCGTGTGGCAGTCAAGCTCATCGCCGAGAAAATGAGCGAACCGTCGCCCGACGAGAAAACGCCCGCGCAGGCCGCCGACGCCCTGCGCCGCGTGCCGCTGGCCGAATACGGGCGCAACCTCAAAACATTCATCGCCCAGGCGCGCGAGCACGATACGCCGATCGTGTTGATTTCCATCGGCTGCTTTTTCGAGGAATACCGGCAGGCGATGTTCGCCGTCGGCAAGCAGGAGAACGTCACGGTGATAGATCGGAAGAGCGTCGTGTAGGGAAAGAGTGTAGATCTCGGT
>CALBTQ010000746.1 GCA_937967875.1 uncultured Pseudomonadota bacterium | reverse complement strand
CGGGCTCGGGCGGTTTGACGATTTCCTTGGAATACACCATCACCTGATTGCGTCCGCCGTTTTTCGCCCCGTACAACGCGGCGTCGGCGGCGGCGATCAAGGACTTCACATCGTCGGCGTCGTCCGGGAACGTGGCGATGCCGATGCTGATGGTCAATTGACGCGGCACCTCTTCGATCTTCGTGCCGGCGACCGCGGCGCGAACGCGTTCGGCCAGAATCTTCGCCCCGTCGATGCCCGTTTCCGGCATGATGACCGCGAACTCCTCGCCGCCGTAGCGCGCGGCCACGTCGATTTCGCGGCAGTTGTTTTTGATCAACTGGGCGATCGTGTACAGCACGACGTCGCCGGCCTGGTGCCCGTAGGTGTCGTTGACGCTTTTGAAGTGATCCAGATCGCAGATGGCCAGCGACAACTGGCCGCCGTAACGGCGCACCCGTTTCACTTCGCCGTCGAGCTTGATGTTGAAGTAGCGGCGAATGAAGATCTTGGTCAGCTCGTCGGTGATCGCTATTTCGTACAGCGTCGCGTTGTTGATCGCCACCGCGGCCTGGTTGCCCAACGCGCTGAGCAGTTCCAGATCTTCGTAGCTGAACCCCTGCCCGCCGATCTTGTTGGTGATGTTGATGACGCCGATCGCTTCGTCCGAGGCGATCAGCGGGATGCACAATATCGAGTTCACATTCGACAGCTCACGCTCGGCGTAGGTGTCGTTTTGCTCGGTCGAGTTGACGATCATCGGTTCCATGTTCTGGAAAACCTTGCCGGCGATGCCCTCGCCCGGCGCGAAGGTCGAACATTCCATTTCGCCGTTGTTGATCGCCTCTTCGACCTTCGGATCGGGCAGTCCCTTGACCACGCGCAGCACCAGCCGCCCGATGGTCGGCTCCCAGAGCATCAGCGAACCCTTCTGCGCCTCGGTGGTTTCGATCGCCTGCCCCAAGATGAACTGCAACAGATTTTTCAGATCCTGAATGTGGATCAGCGCGCGGCCGATGTCGTGCAGAATCGACAGGCTCTTGACCGTCTTGTCCAATTCCTTGCGGTCGCGTTCGTTCTTTTCGTAGAGCATCGTCGTGTTGATGCTCACCGCCGCCTGCTCGGCGAGGATGTTGATGAACTCCAGTTCGTCGTCGGTGAACTCGCGGCCGTCCATTTTGTCGCCGACCGACAGCAGGCCGATCACGTCGCGCTGATGCAACAGCGGCACGAACAGGCGGCTGCGCAGGTAATCGAAGCGGAACGATTCGTGCGGAATGCGAAAGCGCGGTTCGCCGCGGCTGTCGATGATCGAAAACGGCTTGTCCTGCAAGATCGCCTGCCACAGCAGACCTTCCTGGCAAGGGAACGAATAGTCGACGGGCATCGTTTCGTCCAAGCCGAAGCCGCGCACGAGCTGAAACGCGTTTTCCTGCGGATCGCGAATGAACAGCGCGAACGCCTCCAGCCCGAACCGTTCCTGCACGATGCTGGTGAACACGTTGTACAGTTTTTGCGCTTCAAGCATGTTATCGAATGCTTTGCCCGCTTGCAGCAGGGTGAAGAAATTGAACAACTTCCGATCGAGTTTGACGATTTTTTCGTTCAGTTCCTCGATCCTTTTGTTCGCTTCATCCGGCGGCGGAGTCTGTTTGGTCATGCTTTGCATCCATCGTTGTCGTTGTTTCGTTACTTTTAGCATGCCGCCCGGCCGGGAACAAGTTGCCAGGCTTATTTGACAGCGACCGAGAATGATGGAAAATCAATTGAGCAACGTGCAACGCGAGAGGCGCATGAAAACGATTTCTATGCTGGGTCTGGCGGTTTTCTTTCTGCTGTCGGCGACGGGGACGATCTTCGCGCAAACCGTCGACGACGACAGCGATGACGATACCGACGACGACACGCTCGATGACGACAGCGATGACGATACCGACGATGACACGCTCGACGACGAGATCGGAAGAGCACACGTCTGA
>CALBTQ010000745.1 GCA_937967875.1 uncultured Pseudomonadota bacterium | reverse complement strand
ATCCCGTCAGCGAAATGGCGGGGTGGTATTACACAGCCTGCGGCGGTTTTACCTCGGGGGACTCGCGCCTTGGAACAATGCGGCAGGCGGTGGGAACGGATGGATCCATCGGCTATCGTATTATCGTGGGAGACAGTCAACCCCGTCCATTGCGGCTGATTTTTGCCGAACCGATGGCCGTTCCGCCCGAATCGGCGCCGTTTGATATTCTGGTCAATGGGACAATTGTCTTGGCGGATGTCGACCTCGGCGCAGTGGATGCGGTGCAGCACGTCGCCTCGATTGGCGTCACCGCCCTCCCGGTTTCGGGCGTAGTCGACGTCGCTCTTTCCCCGAAAACCGGCACGCTTTTCCCGTTGACCTTAGCCGCGATCGAACTGTTGAAGCCACTGAACGATCAGGATGATCCGGTTGCGGCTCCCGATGATTTAACCCTGCATGAAGGCATCGACGCCATTGCGTTGACGTGGACGGCGCAGGAAACGCGGCGGCTGGCCGGATATCGAGTCTACAAAGACGATCAATGTTTGACGCAACCTCTGCTGCCGTTCAACGACCACGGCATGATCCAGTTTCGCGATTTCGATGCGGTCCCCGGCGCGTCCCATACGTATTGGGTGGAAGCGGTGGACCTGGACGGCGCGACTTCATCGCCCTCGACGTCGGTTAGCGGAGCGTCTCTTTCCGTGGACATTCTATCGCTGCCTCTGGTGGAACTGACGATCGCAGCGGACGATTTATTAACGCTCGCCCTCGATCCTCTTACTGAAGAGCGAGTGCCCGGCACGTTCTCGTTTCTCGACCAAGAAGAGGATGCGGAATTTCACTTTCGCGGCTATGTAAATACGCGCATGTTCGCGAAGAGGTCTTGGAAAGTTCACCTCGATGCGGAAACCTATTACAATCATGATGAAGTCAATTTGAAATCGTCTTGGTTGGACAATTCCTTCCTCCAGGAATGGTCGATGGATTTCGTTGCGGACCAACTTCTGGATATCGCCACCTACGACGTTCGGCACGCTGTCGTACTTTTAAACGACAAATTTTCCGGATTGTACGTCGACGTCGAGGAAGCCGACGGGACGTTTCTTGGGCTTCACGACCGTAATGAAGCGGGTTGCTTGCTGGAAGCGGAATTCTTTTTCTTCGACCTGCCCACCAATCCGCAGGAGTTGAACCAGAAAAACGGCGACAGCAATTGCCTCGACGACATTTGGGACTTTACCAACACGCTGCACCGGCTCGATGGAGACGAACTGGAGATGTTCCTTTCGCAGAATGTCGAAATGGAGCGCTATGTGCAGTACCGATCGGCGAATGTTCTGTTGGGAAACGACGATTTTCTTTTGCACAATTATTTCTTATATCAAGATCCGGCTACGGCACGCTGGGAATTCATCCCCAAGGACAACGACTATCTGTGGTCCGCGGCGGTGCCCGTGGATCTGGGGACCGCGGAAAATCCGGAATTTGGACTGGTGGATTATCTACTCGATCAGGCGTTTTCGTTGGATTCCTTCCGCTATGCCTACGCGAAGCAATTGCTGTTTTTGCGAGAGGATCTTAACAATCTTGACTTGCCCGATGAGTTGGCTGCGCAAGCGCAGATACTGACGGATGCGGTTTATAGCGACTTCCGCAAACCGGAGATGACTTGTTCCGACGAATTGAATCATGTTTCGATTGCGTGTCAGGAACAATTGGATCGGATCAATGAAGCCACTTACACCCAACAGATAATTGATTTGGCGCCGACCGGATTTGTCGGTCAGATCTTGAATGAATTGGTGACAATCAACCAGTCTGTCGTGATGGACGAGGACGAAGAGTATGAACCCTACCTGGAAATTCATAACCTGACCGGCATGCCGATGTTCTTGCGTGGTCTGTCCATCTCGGACGACCCGGGCGAGCCGGGGAAATATCCGTTGCCGGAAATAACGATCGAGCCGTGGGGTTTTGCGCTCTTTTTCTGCGACGGCGACACAAAACACGGGGACGGCCATTTGCCGGAGATTTTAAATCCCGCCGGCGGATGGATCGGCTTGTATGAGATATCGCCTTTCGGCGGACAATTGATCGATGAGATGACCTATCCGGCCTTGGCGGCCGACCAGGCGTTCGGCCGACAAAACGACCGGCTGACCGATCCATTGGCGATTCTGTCGGCGCCGTCGCCGAGTGATTGGAACGGCGGAAATGCTACGTGGCACTTCCCGTCAATTCAGAATGTGCGAACGAATCCTCACCCGCCTCAAGCCCTGACTCCGATCAATCTGGTTGCCGATGTGACGGATGAGGATGGCGATCTGTTTACTGTCGATGCTTTTGCCGACGATGGGGATGGATGGATACACTTCAACATGTTCGATGACGGTGCGCATGGGGACGGGAGTGCCGGCGACGGGATCTTCGGCGGCGCGTTCCCCGATACCTACGAGGCGAATGCGCTCGTTCGCTACTACCTGCGGGCGCAGGATGCGGCGGGACACTCGGCTTTTATGCCGTCCGGCGGCGCCGGCGCTCCGGCATTTTTCCCGGTCGGCGTTCCGGCTTTAGTCATCAATGAAATAATGGCGGACAACGAAACGGTCTG
Organism: uncultured Pseudomonadota bacterium; assembly: GCA_937967875.1. Taxonomy (GTDB): domain Bacteria; phylum Lernaellota; class Lernaellaia; order Lernaellales; family Lernaellaceae; genus CALBTQ01. Next base: position 1,949 of record CALBTQ010000745.1, on the reverse strand, counting down.
GACCGACGAGTACGGCGAATACGAGGATTGGATCGAGATCACGGTCAAAGACGGATACGGTCCGGTGGACCTCAGCATGTTTTATCTCAGCGACGATCCGGCCGAGCCGTTGAAATGGCAGTTGCCCGACGTCCAGTTGAACGATGACGATTACGCCCTGATCTATGCCGATAAAGATTTGGAGCAAGGAATATGGCATGCCGGTTTCAAGCTGGACAAAGACGGCGAATCCATCTTTCTCGGCATAGACGCTTCCTTGGGATATTTCCAGGTGGACAGCTTCTCCTTTGACCTGCTCGGAGAGGATCTATCTTACGCACGTTCGCCGGATAAAATCGGGGCCTGGACCCTTTTCGAGGCGGACGACATCACGCCTGGCGCGGCCAATCCGGATCCATAACGATCTAGCCAAATCTTAGGGAAGACGAATTTTTGCGGAGTTCGCGTGTGCGGCCAGCCCTTCCATCTGCGCCATGCGCGTTGCCTCATCGTATAAGGATGCGGCGGCGGCGGGGCGGTCGATTTTCATCCAGGTACGAACGCGCAGGAAGTTGAACACGGACAAGCCGCCGGAAAAATGAGACGTGCCGCCGGTCGGTAAAACATGGTTGGGCCCGGCGCCGTAATCGCCAAGCACCTGCGCCGACGCCGCGCCGATGAACAACGCGCCGTAATGATGCAACTCATTTTGGATTCGTTCAGCCCCGTCGATTTGCATCGATAGATGCTCAGGAGCCAGGCGATTGCACAACGTCACGCCTTCCGCGAGGTCGGCCGTCACCACCGCGAAGCTGTGCCGCAACGAGCGGCGGGCGATGTCGGCGGTGGGCAACGCCGAAAGTTGCTCGGCGAGTTGATCTTCGACGAGATCCACAATTTCCCGGTCGGTGGCGATCAACGCCACGATGGCGTCCGGGTCGTGCTCCGCTTGCGCCAGCAGGTCGGCGGCGAGCCACACCGGATCGGCCGAGTCGTCGGCCAGTACGACCAGCTCGGAAGGTCCGGCCGGCATGTCGATGCCGACGTCGCCATAGACGATTTTTTTGGCGGCGGTTACGAAACGGTTGCCGGGTCCGACGATCATCCGGCAGGGCGGCGCTGCGCCGGCCCCGTAGGCCAACGCCGCGATGGCTTGCGCGCCGCCGACGGCCAACAGGTGATCGACCTCGGCCACCGCACAAGCGGCCAACGTTTCCGGCTGCGGACGCGGCGAGGCCACCCACACTTGGTTCACGCCGGCCACGCGAGCCGGGATGGCGGTCATCAACACGGAAGAGGGCAGTGGGTAGCGGCCGCCCGGCGCGTAACATCCGGTGCTTTCCACCGGAGCGATCGTTTGTCCGGCCCGGCCGCCTTCGATCGGGATGGCGATTTCCGTCAGACTGTTTCGCTGTGCTTTGGCAAAGGCGCGGATGCGTTCGCCGGTTCGTTCGATGACATTGCGTTTGTCGACGGTCAACGAATTAAGCGCGGCGGCGAAATCGTCGCGATGATAGATCATCCGCTCGCCGGAACGCAGATCGCCCAGTCGCTGTGCATGCTCGATGAGCGCTTTCTCGCCGCGTTGTTTGACGTCGGCCACAATCGCTGCGGCGATCGCGAGCGTATTGTCGTCCAATTCACATTTAGGAAACTCATGAACATCGGCGGGGGCGACAAGGCGCAACAAGCGTTCGCTCATCATTCACCTTCCTTCGACTTGGCGTCGCCGGTCCGGCGGGTGAGGCGCAAGGCGCGACGGTCCAACTCGCCGGCCACGTCGGCCAGCGTCACGCCGCCGCGCGCCATCGCCACCAGCGTGAAGTAGAGCACGTCGGCCGCTTCCCAGACGACCGCGTCTTTGCCGGCGGCGTCGGCCAATTCGGCGGCTTCTTCCATCAGCTTAGCGCGTAGCAAGATCGGAAGAGCGTCGTGTAGGGAAAGAGTGTAGCTCTCGGGGGGCGCCGGAT
>CALBTQ010000744.1 GCA_937967875.1 uncultured Pseudomonadota bacterium | reverse complement strand
ACCACCGAGATCTACACTCTTTCCCTACACGACGCTCTTCCGATCTGAGAGCGTCCACATCGGAAAGGGCGATTGTTGCTTGGCGACGATGATGGCCGGAAAACCGTAGATGGTTCCCTCATGCATGAAACGAACGATCACGTCGGATTCTTCCGAAGCCACGGCTATGCGTCCTTGTATTTCCGGAAAGCTGGTCATCAGATGGCAGGGCCGACACCAACCCATGATATGCGCAGTGGCGCGCACCGGTTTGTTGCGCTGCACCAGGTCGAGAAAAACCTGCATGCCGACATTGAAAGGCGGGACCTGTTGGTTTGAATCGCGCGCCTTTGTCGACCCGACCGACGGATCCATTTGGATAATTGCACTATCCGTCATAACAGATCTCCGTATAACGATCGATTGCCAGCACAATGGTGTTATTTTTTATAGAATAGCGAATCTATTTAATGAGTCAAGTTTAATTATTGACATTTTTTTCAACCATTAAAATTATATTACGCTATTTTATATAGTTAGATGCATAAATATTGAATATATAATTTATCAACTAACCATTTATTGTCCGAGAGTGCGGATTATGGCGGTTAAGATAAAAGCAAACGGTTTTCTGCCGGCTGAAACTCGTCGATCGAAAGGAAATGCCGTTCATTTGGCGTCACAAACGGTGATTTTTTCAAATATTCAAAACGACAATTTTTCACGAATGAACGTTCATTCATCGTTTTTCATCCAAATTGGATGCTTTTCAGCGAGGCAAAGAAAAGAATTTTCGAGCGGGTATGATTTTCTTAACTAATTGAAATATATCTTTAATTATGATTTTTCTTGCCGACATAAACATTAATGCCGAAAAAGGGGGTTGCAATTCGGATGTGATTTTTGTAGATTCTGTTGTGAAAAGTAAAACGCTGCACATTTTGTAACGAAATTGCCGACAACAAGAGATGATGAGATGAAGAAGATATCGACCAAAACGATTGGCAGACTTAGCCTCTATCGTTTCCTGCTCGACAACCTGCGCCAGGAAGGCGTCACCCGGGTTTTCTCTCATGAGCTGGCCGCCGCGGCCAATTGCAGCGCCGCGCAGGTGCGACGCGATCTGATGGCCATCAATTACATCGGCAGCCCGGTGCACGGCTATCAGGTCGACGAACTGATCGACAGCATCGACAACTTTCTGGATCATCCCGGCGGTCAGCGGGTGGTGTTGATCGGCGTGGGCAACCTCGGCCGCGCCATCCTCACCTACTTCCGCGGCCGGCGTCCCAAGCTGCCCATTGAAGCGGCCTTCGATAAAAACGAAAGCAAAACCAATCGCGTCATCAACGGCACCTGGGTATACCCGATGGCCGAGTTGCCGCGGGTGCTGCAGGAAAAGAAACCTTCGGTCGGCATCATCACCGTACCGGCCTCCGAAGCGCAACGGGTGGCGGACATTCTGGTCGCCAGCGATGTGCGCGGCATTCTCAATTTTGCTCCCACCCGGTTGAAGGTGCCGCTCAATGTGTTTGTGGAAGACGTCGACATGACCATGAGTCTGGAAAAAGTAGCTTACTTTTCGCGAATCAAAGCGGAGAAATAAGGAGTAGATCGATGGCTAGCGTGGATATTAACCAAATTTTAGCGAAGTACGCGAACGCAGGTAGAGATGCGCTGATCCCGCTCCTTCAGGAAGTGCAAGAGTCGTACGGATACCTGTCGCGTGACGCCGTGATTCTGATCGGGCGTCAACTCAACCTCCCCGTCTCCAAGATTTACGGGGTGGCCACCTTTTACAACCAGTTCCGTTTTCATGCCCCGGGCAAATTCCATGTCCAGGTCTGTCGCGGGACGGCGTGTCACGTAAAGGGTTCCGCCGGCGTGCTGGAGGCGATCAAACGCCATTTAAAGATCGAACCGGGCCAGACCACCCGCGATGGAATGTTCAGCTTGGAAATCGTGGCCTGTATTGGGGTCTGCGGATTGGCCCCGGTCATCCGCGTCGGCGAGGAAGTCTATGCTGAAGTCACCCCGGACAAAGTGAAGCGAATTCTGAATTCTTATCGCCGGAAGGAAGCCGCCAATGAGTGAGTACCTGTTCAATCGATTTGGAGAAGGCTGCTGGCATCAGACGCAAAAGCCCTGCCCGGATTTGGTGGATTGTTTGCGGGAAGGTCCCAAGTGTCAGCAAAACGAAGCGAAAAAGGCTGAGTACGCCAAGCTGATGGCGGTGTATCGCCGCGATACAATTACCAAGCCGGTCATTTACCTGGGCACGGGGACCTGCGGCCTGGGCGCCGGCGCGGGTAAAACGTTGGCGGCCATCAAAGCGTACCTGAACGATAAAGCGATCGACGCGGACGTCGTCGAAGTCGGTTGCATCGGCATGTGCAGCGCCGAACCGCTGATGGACGTGCAGTTGCCCGGCCGCACTCGCGTGGGCTTTACGCATGTGACCGAAGACAAGGTCGCCGCGTTGCTCGACGGTGCGCTCAAAGGCGAGTTCGACCGCGAAGCCCTGCTGGGACAGATCAAACCCCAGCACGACGGCATCAAGGCGTGGGACGACCTGCCGTTTATCGAGGATCATGATTTCTTCAAGCCGCAGACCCGCTGGGTGCTGGTCAACTGCGGTCTGATCGATCCGGGTTCCATCGAAGAGTATATCTCCCGCGGCGGTTATACGGCGCTGGCCAAGGTGCTCAAGTCGATGACCCAGCAGGAAGTGTGCGCCGAAGTCGAAACCAGCGGCCTGCGCGGTCGCGGCGGCGCCGGCTTCCCCGCCGGCACGAAGTGGAAGTTCGCCCTGCGCGAAAGCAGCAACCAGAAATACTTCATCTGCAACGCCGACGAAGGCGACCCCGGCGCGTTCATGGACCGCGCGGTCATCGAAGGCGATCCGCACCGGATGCTGGAAGGGATGATCATCGGCGCGTACGCGATCGGGGCTGACAAGGCCTACGTTTACATCCGCGCCGAATACCCGCTGGCGATCAAGCGCCTGGTTGCAGCGATCGAACAAGCCAAGGCTTACGGGCTGCTGGGCGAGAACATTCTGGACAGCGGCTTCAACCTGAAAGTGATTATCAAACAGGGCGCCGGCGCGTTCGTGTGCGGCGAGGAAACGGCGTTGATCCACAGCGTCGAGGGCAAGCGCGGCATGCCGCGGCCCCGGCCGCCGTTCCCGGCCGTTTCCGGCGCGTTCGAAAAACCGACGATCATCAACAACGTCGAAACGCTGGCCAACATCGCCTCGATCATCAACAACGGCGCGAGTTGGTTCAACGCGATCGGCACGGAAAAAAGCAAAGGCACGAAAGTCTTTGCGTTGTCGGGCAAAGTCAACCGCACCGGCCTGGTCGAAGTGGCCATGGGCACCACCGTGCGCCAGATCATCGAGGAAATCGGCGGCGGCATCGGCAACGGCAAGGCCTTCAAGGCCGTGCAGATGGGCGGTCCGTCGGGCGGTTGCATCCCGCAACAGCACATGGACATCGAAATCGACTACGACTCGCTCAAGAAGGTCGGCGCGATCATGGGCTCGGGCGGTATGGTCGTGATGGACGAAGACAACTGCATGGTCGACGTGGCCAAGTTCTTCATGGATTTCATTCAGCGTGAAAGCTGCGGCAAGTGCATTCCCTGCCGCGAAGGCACCAAGCGCATGCTCGAAATCCTCAAGGCCATCACCCGCGCGCGGCGCACCGAGGGCGGCTTCCAGGCGTTGGAACGCTTCAAGGGCATCATGTATCTGCAGAAACTGGCCGAGGTGATCCAGGATTGCAGCCTGTGCGCCCTGGGTCAGACGGCGCCCAATCCCGTGTTGTCGACCCTGCGCTGGTTCCACGACGAGTACGAAGCGCATATCTTCGATCGCAAATGCCCGGCGGGCGTGTGCACCGAGCTGCTCATCTACGATATCGACGCCGAAAAATGCACCGGGTGCACCGCGTGCGCCACTCAGTGCCCGGCGGAGGCGATCATGGGCAAACCCAAGACGCCGCATTACATCATTCAAGACAAGTGCATTGGCTGCGGTTCCTGTCTGACGACATGCCGCTTTGACGCCATCACGGCGAAGTAGAGTGAGGAGCTGATCATGTTCGAAATCGAAGTCAATGGAAAGATGATCGAAGCCAAGCCCGGGGAGATGCTGCTTTCCACCTTGCGGCGCAACGGCATCAACGTGCCGACCCTGTGCCACATGGAAGGCCTGGCCCCCACCGGCGCGTGCCGTTTGTGCGTCGTCGAAGTGGAAGGGCGTCCGGGACTCATTCCCAGTTGTTCGTTCCCCGTGGTCGAAGGCCTCAAGGTTAAAACCCATTCGCCGCGCGCCATGCGCGCCCGGCGCACCATCGTCGAATTGTTGCTGGCCAACCATCCGGACGATTGCCTGTACTGTTCGCGCAACAACAATTGCGAACTGCAGAGTCTCGCCGCCGAGTTGGGCGTGAACCAGCGGTTGTATTCGGGCAGCCGGAACGAGTACAAGATCGACGCGTCCAGCCCTTCGATCGTGCGCGACCCCGCCAAGTGCATCCTGTGCGGTAAGTGCGTGCGCGTGTGCGAAGAAGTGCAGGGCGTCTCGGCGATCGACTTCACGTTCCGCGGCAGTTCCGCCATTGTGGGCACGGCGTTCGGCCAGGGCCTGAACGTTTCGAGCTGCGTCAATTGCGGTCAGTGCATTCTGGTCTGCCCGACCGGCGCGTTGTCCGAGCGCAGCAGCATCAAAGACGTGCTCGCCGCCCTGGAAGACCCGAGCAAGACCGTCGTCGTGCAGCACGCCCCGGCCGTGTCGGTCACCCTGGGCGAGTTGCTGGGCCTCAAACCGGGCAAGGACGTCATGGGCATCATGACCGCCGCGTTCCGCAAGCTCGGCTTCGACAAGGCGTTCGACACCTGCTTCACCGCCGACCTGACGATCATGGAGGAAGGTTCGGAGTTGGTGCAGCGGATCAAAACCGGCGGCACCATGCCGATGTTCACCTCCTGCTCAGATCGGAAGAGCACACGTCTGAACTCCAGTCACCGAATACGATC
>CALBTQ010000743.1 GCA_937967875.1 uncultured Pseudomonadota bacterium | reverse complement strand
GGCGTACTTCAACGACAGCCAGCGTCAGGCGACCAAGGACGCAGGCAAGATCGCCGGGCTCAACGTGAAGCGCATCATCAACGAGCCGACCGCGGCGGCGCTGGCCTACGGGCTGGACAAGCAGAGCAACGAAACCATCGCCGTGTACGACTTCGGCGGCGGCACGTTCGATATTTCGATTCTGGAAGTGGGCGAAGGCGTGGTCGAAGTGAAAGCGACCAACGGCGACACCCACCTGGGCGGCGACAATCTGGACCAGCGCATCATCGACTGGTTGATCGCCGAATTTAAAAAGGATCAGGGCATCGACCTGGCGCAGGACCGCATGTCGCTGCAGCGGCTGAAGGAAGCGGCGGAGAAAGCCAAGGTCGAGCTGTCCTCGGCGCAGCAGACCAACATCAACCTGCCGTTCATCACTGCCGACGCCAGCGGCCCCAAGCACCTGGACTTCACCTTGACCCGCTCGAAGTTCGAGCAGTTGGTCGAGGATCTGATCGACCGTACGCTCGAACCGTGCCGGCAGGCGTTGCGCGACTCGAAGTTGTCGCCGAAAGATCTGCATCAGGTCGTGTTGGTCGGCGGCAGCACGCGCATCCCGCGGGTGCAACAGGTGGTCAAAGAGCTCTTCGGCAAAGAACCGCATCGCGGCGTGAACCCGGACGAAGTCGTCGCGGTGGGCGCGGCCATTCAGGGCGGCGTGCTGGCCGGCGACGTCAAAGACGTGCTCTTGCTCGACGTCACGCCCTTGAGCCTGGGCATCGAAACCCTGGGCGGCGTGATGACCAAGCTGATCGAGCGCAACACGACGATCCCCGTGCAGAAGAAGGAAATCTTCTCGACGGCCGCCGACAGCCAGACCAGCGTGGAAATCCACGTGCTGCAGGGCGAGCGCGAGATGGCCGCGTACAACCGCACGCTGGGCCGTTTCCACCTGACGGGCATTCCGCCCGCGCCGCGCGGCATTCCGCAGATCGAAGTGTCCTTTGACATCGACGCCAACGGCATTTTGTCGGTCGGCGCGAAAGACCTGGCGACCAACAAGGAACAGACGATCACGATCACCAGTTCCTCGGGGCTGGACAAGCACGAAATCGACAACATGGTCAAGGAATCCGAACTGCACGCGGAAGAAGACAAGAAGAAGCGCGAGGAGATCGACCTGCGCAATCAGGCCGACAACATGGCCTATCAGACGGAAAAACTGCTGAAGGAAAACCGCGCGCAGATCGACGAAGCCGACGCCAAAGCGATCGAAGAGGCCATCGCGGCGCTACGCAAGGCGCTGGAAGCGGGCGACCTGGGCGAGATCAAGGTGAAGATGGAAGCGTTGACGCAGGCTTCGCACAAGATGGCCGAGGCGATGTACAAAAAGGCCAGCGGCGGAGCCCAGGCGGCCGGCGGGGCGAGCCAGCAGCCGGGGCCGCAGCCGTCCGGCGGCAACGGCGACGACGTGATCGACGCCGAGATCGTCGACGAAAAATAAACGATTCGTCAGGATTCGGATGGACTTTATCGGGGCGAGGACGCGGCGCAGGGTCGGCCTCGCCCCTTTTGCCGAAACGGAGGAACGATGCGCAATCCGCATTTGAGTTCGATTCTCGCCGAGGTATCGATGCTGCATCGCCGTTTGAGCAACCTGTTGGAGATCCGCAACGCCACAGTCTGGGGCGAAGGCTCGTCGGCCGGCGGCGAACAGTGGCGGCCGGCGATGGACCTGATCGAGGAGCCGCAACAATACCGGCTGCTGATCGATCTGCCCGACCTGAGCCTGGACGAAGTGAAGCTGGAAATGAAGAACCGCTTTCTGGTCATCAGCGGCAAAAAAAGTTTCATCGACAACGTCGAGCCCGAAGCCATGCTGCGTTTCGAACGCCCGTTGGGCGTCTTCCGGCGACAGGTGGAAATTCCCGGTCCGGTGCGTTTTGAGAATCTGACGGCGACAATGAACAACGGCGTGTTGTCCATTACTCTGCCGCGCGTATGACGTGACGGCGAAAGGAGACGGCGACCCGTGGCGGCGAGACCCGACTATTATAAAGTGCTGGGCGTAGGGCGCGACGCCGACGAACAGGCGATTCGCAAGGCCTACAAACAACTGGCGCTCAAATACCATCCCGACCGCAATCCCGACGACAAATCGGCCGAGGCAAAGTTCAAGGAAATCAGCGAAGCCTACGCGGTGCTGTCCAATCCGGAGGCGCGCAAAAAGTACGACACCTTCGGCCATCAGGGGCCGGGGGCGGGCGGCTTCGATTTCTCGGGCTTCGATTTCCGCAACATGCGCGGCAGCTATAGCGGCGGCGGTCAGTCGTTTTTCGGCTCGTTCGGCGACATCTTTTCGGAAATTTTCGGCGGACGCGGGCGCGGCGGCGGCGCGTCGATGGGCGGCGATCCGTTCGGCGCCTTCACCGGGGCGATGCGCGGGCGCGACCTGCTGTTTCGCATGCAGATCGATTTTATGCTGGCCATCGAGGGCGGCGTGACGCAAATCAACATTCCGCAGCGCGGTTCGGTGTCGGTGCGCATTCCGGCGGGCGTGGACACGGGGCAGAAGATTCGCCTGCGCGGCAAGGGCGAGGCGGGGCCGAACGGCTCGGCGGCGGGCGACATGATCATCGAACTGGAAGTGAAGGCGCATCCGCACTTCAAGCGCGAGGGGCTCGACCTGCGCATCCAGGTGCCGATCACGATCGCCGAGGCGGTGCTGGGCGGACGCATTCAGGTACCGACGCTGGGCGGGCAGGCGACGATCACGCTGCCGGCGGGCACGCAAAGCGGGCAGGTGTTTCGGCTGAAGGGGCGCGGCGTGCGCACGAAAAACGCCAAGGGCGATTTGTACGTTGCGGTGCAGATTGCGGTGCCCACGAAGATCGACGAAAAATCGCGGATGCTGATCGAGACGTTCGCTAAGGAAAATCCGATGCAACCGCGCAAAGACTTGCTATAAGGAGGCGATGGGTTCATGACCGGCAAGGCGAGCAAAGACAAAGCCGATGCGGCTGTCGACAAACAAGTACAACCTCAACCGGAAGCGAGTGAAGAAGGTATGAAGATCGAGGTCAAAGGGAAGGACAACGAAGCGCAAACGGCCGCAAACGAAAAACAGGCGGCCCCGACAAACGAACCGGCAGCGGCCGAGCAACCGGAGACGGTTGAGACGCCGGCGCCGGAGGAAAAACCGGACAAGGCTCCCGAGTTGACCAAGGAACAGTTGATCGATCATCTGCAGCGTCTGGCGGCCGAATTCGACAATTTCCGCAAACGCTCGGCGCGCGATTTCGAGAACGCGGGTCTGGCGGGCATGGCCAAGGTGATGAGCGAGCTGCTGCCGACGCTCGACAGCCTCGAGCGTTCGCTGGAAACGACGCCGGCCGGCGACGACGCGCTGGCCTGGCGCGAGGGCATGCGCGCGATTCACCGCCAGATGGTGAACAATCTGACGCGTCTGGGACTGGAGCGAATCGAACCGGCCAAAGGCGAGGCGATGGATCCGAACTTTCACGAGGTGATGTTCGCGATGCCCAGCGACGAAGTCGAGCCGGATCATATTTTAGAAGTGCTTATCAGTGGGTATAAAATCGGGAAACGGCTGTTGCGTCCGGCGAAAGTAAAGGTCGCCATGGCGGTCGCGAACAAGCCGGCCAAGAATTAGGGGGCATGCGCATGGGCAACGATGAGAATAAAGGCGGTTTCAAGGTTTCCGATCGCCGCAAGTTCGTCGTCGAGGAAGACGGGTCGGTAAAGGCGCGCGAAGCGGAGAAGGCCGAGGCGGACGAAGCGCCGGCAGCCGAACCGGAAGCGGCGCCGGACGAAGAGTGCGACGCGTGCGATCCGGATACATATAAAAATCTGCCGCCGATCGATTTCGCCTCGTTCATTATTTCCTTGTCCACCTCGACGATGGTCTACCTCGGCGATCTGCCCGATCCGGTCAACGAGAAGGTGGAAAAGGATCTGACGCTGGCCAAACAGAACATCGATCTGTTGGGGATGCTGCAGGACAAAACCAAGGGCAACCTGTCCGATCTCGAAGAACATCTGTTGAAAAACGCCCTGTACGATTTGCGGTTGCGCTTCGTGGAAGCGTGCAAGAAAGGCGATGCCTAAGCGCGGAGCGGGGACGAGGATGAAGGATAAATCCGGCCTGGTGTTATTGGCGATCGTCGTGTTGATCGGCGGTCTGTTGCTGACCTTCGCCCCCGTCGAGGCGAAGCGCGGCACGAACGGACAAACGGCGGACCTGCCCAAATTGGAAACGCCCGCCAAAAGCAAATTCACCAGCATGGCCGCGCTGCATTCCTTCGCCGATCTGGCCAAGCGCGTCGCGCCGTCGGTGGTCAACATTTACGTGGCCAAATCCGATCGCGGCAATCGTCCCGCGCCGCCCTCGTTCGGCGGGATGGAAGGGATGGAGGGCCAGGGGTCGGGCTTTCTGATCGATCCGGCCGGGTACATCGTGACCAACAACCACGTCATCCGCGGGATGAAGAAAATCCGCGTGCGGTTGCTGGACCGGCGTGAGTTCGACGCGCGGGTGATCGGCTTCGACAAGAAGGTCGATCTGGCGCTGATAAAAATCGAGGCGAACGATCTGCCGTACCTCGACTTCGGCGACAGCGACCACCTGGAAGTCGGCGAATGGGTTATCGCGATCGGCAATCCGTTCGGCTTGTCGCACACGGTAACGGCGGGGATCGTCTCGGCCAAGGGGCGCGTATTGGGCGCAGGGCCGTACGACGATTTCATCCAAACCGACACGTCGATCAACCCGGGCAATTCCGGCGGACCGTTGATCAACGTGCGCGGTCAGGTGGTGGGCATCAACACGATGATCAGCGCATCGGGGCAGGGCATCGGCTTCGCCATTCCGAGCAACCTGGCGCGCAACATCATCGAGCAGCTCAAGGAAAAGGGCCACGTGGTGCGCAGTTGGCTGGGCGTGTACGTGCAGCCGGTGACGGCGGCGATGGCCGAAAGATCGGAAGAGCACACGTCTGAACTCCAGTCACCGAATACGATCT
>CALBTQ010000742.1 GCA_937967875.1 uncultured Pseudomonadota bacterium | reverse complement strand
TCGTATTCGGTGACTGGAGTTCAGACGTGTGCTCTTCCGATCTCCTCAAGGACATCGTCACCGAACTGGTGCCCAACAGCCTGGTGCTCATCGACGAAATCGGCGAAGGCACCGACCCGGCGCAGGGCACGGCGCTGGCCAAGGCGGTGCTGGAACACCTCGACGATCACCGCGCGCGCACGGTCATCACCACGCACTTCGTCGAGCTGATGGCCATGGCGCAGACGCACGACGGCTTCGCCAACGCCGCGATGACCTTCGACGCCGAATCGATGACCCCGACCTTCCACATGATCGCCGGCGCGCCCGGTCGTTCCAGCGCCTTCGCCACCGCCGAACGCCTCGGCCTGCCCGCCGCAATCGTCGCCCGCGCGCGCGAATTTGCCGTCGGCCAGGGCACCGAGTTGGACGTGATCATCCAGCAGTTGGAAAACGAACGCGCCAAGCTCGAAGCGCTCATCCGCAAGACCGACGCAGCCCGCCTGCAAGCCGAAGCGGACAAGGAAAAGCAGCACGCCATTCTCGAGGACCTGCGCGCGAAACGGGCGAAGATGGCCGAAAGCGAACGCGCCAAGCTGCAGGACGAATTGAAGATGGCGCGCGTTACGATCAAGAACATCATCCGCCAGTTGCAGGAACAACCGACGTTCAAAGACGCGGAAGTCGCGCGCGAGCATCTGGAGAAGGTCGCAAAGCAGACCGAGACGATTCTGCCGCCGCCGGCCGACGAGCCGCTGCCCGAGTACCTCGACGAAATCGCGGACTGGGCGACGCTGGTCGTCGGCGACGAGGTGTTCGTGCGCAGCCTCAACACGCCGGGGACGATTCTGGATCTGCCCGACAACAAAGGTCGCGTGCGATTGCAGGTGCGCGACAAGCGCATGACCCTGCCCGCCGCCGAGTGCTTCCTGCGTCATCGGTTGGCCGGCAAAGTGACGCCCGCGCCGTCCTACGAACTCAAGGCCGCGCCCGCGCCGAGCGAGGAGACCGTCGATCCGCGCACCGCCGCCAACGAGATCGATCTGCGTGGCATGACCGGCGACGAGGCCCTCGCCGCGACCGAGTCGTTTCTCGACGAAGCGCTGCGCAAGCATCTGCGGCAGGTGTTCATCATCCACGGTCACGGCACCGGCGTGCTCAAACGCATGGTGCGCGACTACCTGACCGCTTGCCCATACGCGCACACGTGGCGGCCGGGCAAACGCGGCGAAGGCAGCGACGGCGTGACGGTGGTGGAGTTGGATTTATAGCGCGGCCGGGTCCGATAACTCCTTGATCGTCTGCTGCACCTGCTCGAGTTTTTCGCCGACGATCTGCGCCGCCTCCAGCAGCCCGGCGTACATCGTCGCGGTGTGCTTCATGTTCAGCCGCACCGTTTCCTCGCGGCTCAGCCCCGAATAATCGAAGCAGGTTTTTACGATCAGCGTCGCCTGATTGGCCACCGAGGAAATGAGCGGGTTGAGCGTAATCAGCACATCCTTGAGTTTGGCTTCGTCGCGATCGATGTGGTGGATCAGCTTGTTGATCTTCTCGACCGGCATCGGCTTTTTGGCCATCAGTTGCTGCACCTGGTGCGCCCGTTCGCGCCCGGCGCGCGCCAGGTCGATCATCTCGTGCAACTGGCGCAGCGTGTGCGCGATCTCCTGCCCCACGCGGTCCAGGTCGAGCTCCGGCGGTTGATCGAAGCGGGCCAGACGCTCGCGCACGTTCAGCGGTTCGCCGAGAAAATTCTCGGTCGCTTCGGCGAAGGACATCTGCTGCGCATGACGAATGCGCGCGCCGCCCTCGGTCGCGTTGATCACCCGCTTGCCTTCGCGCACCGCCAGCGGAATATGCTCCTCGAACCACATCAGGTAATTGCGCAGGTTGGTCTTGGTCACCACCGGCTTGCCGTAATAGCCGTCGACGACCACCAGGCTCTTGTCCTCCGACTCCTTGTCGGTGAGCACCTGCGTCATGTTCTGCTGCGTGATGTTCTCCACGCCGCCGGTGCCGATGCCGTCCGCGTGGCTTTGCCCGGCCTCGCCGAAGGCCAGGTCCTGCCCGACGAGCACCACCGGGTCGCAACCCAGGTGCAACGCCAGCTTGTAGGCCGCCGTGGCCACCGAGCCGCCGATTTCCAGCATCACGTCTTCGTGCCCCAGGCGCTCGACCAGCCACTTGGCGTCGTGATGGTTGCTGATGAAGGTGAACGAGCCCAGCGACGGCAGCCGCCACAAATCCGCAAAACATTTAAGTTGGTAGAAGGTATAGGTGTCGGCGACCTCGGCGATGTCCACGAACTGCCGCATGATGTCCTGCGCCTCGATCGCGATGGTGATCGGCGGCGTCACGCCGATCGACACGCACTTGCGCAAACTCGTGCCCACACAAATGATCACGCCGCGATCCTGCCATTGCTCGAGCAGGTGCACGTTTTTGTCGAGGCTCGGCCCGGCGGCGACGACCACGGCGGGCACGCCGGCGAACGCGTCGCGCAGCCGCGCGATAGTCGGCAAAAACACGTAGTCGCGGAAATTGTCGAACAACTGCGAAAACCAGCGCCGCTGCTGCATCAGATTGGTGTACACGACCACGTCCTGGCCGCGCACCAGGTCGGTAATGCGCTGCTGCACGCGCGCCAGTTCCGCCGCGTACACTTGCCGGTAGCCGGGCAGCGCGAGCACGGCCAGATCGGGCTTCATGCCGTAGGCGTAATCGGGGTGGAAGTACAGCTTCTCCGCACCCTCGACCAGGTGCAGCCGCCGGTTGCGCAACGCCGTGGTCAGATCCACCGCGCCCAGGGCCGCGACCAGCGCTCCGGCGTTGGGCTCGACGACGAACAACTGGGCGTCCGTTCCCGCCAGCAACGCCCGCGCCACCGCGCCGACCTCGAAACCGAGCACGATCAGAATTTTCGTTTTGGGAGATTTTTCCAACTCCGGCTGCACCAGCCGCTGCGCGTCGCGTTCCGGCGCGTACTTGGAAAGCACCTGGCGCCCGCCGACGATCATCGTCCACGAGCCGTCCGGCGCCGGCAGGGCGAACACGTCGGCCGCCGGTTCCAGCCTGGCCAGACGCGCGGCAAACTCCGGATTGTTCTCGGCCAGCGCCGCGCAATTGCGGGCCAGCAGCTCGCTGTCGAAATGTTCGCGGTTCATACGCCCAACCTTACGCCTTCGCCGACCAGCCCCCAATCCCACAGGCGCGCCGCGCCGATTTCCACTTCTTCGTCTTCCCATTGCACGTGGCGCAACGCGAGTACGCCGCCGTCGCCGCAAGCCACCAGCAGCGAGCCGTCGTGTTCGCCGGTGGCGATCATCACGCCGACGACCGTCCCCGGTTCGGCCCCGCCCGCGCTCAAACCGTGCGCCAGTTCGGCGCGCCAGACCAGCAGCTTGCGGCCTTTGAGCAGCGTGAATGCGCCGGGGTACGGATGCGTCAGACCGCGCACCCAGTTGTACAGTTCGCCTGCGCCCAGGCGCCAATCGATGACGCCGTCCTCCGGTCGCCGGCGCGGCCAGGTGCTGGCGATCCCCTCGTCCTGCGGCACGCGCGGCAGGGTGTGGGCGATCATGCGCGGCAGCGCCTCTTCCAATTGGGCGATCTGCGCGGCGACGACCTTGTCGTACAGCGTCGCCGCGTTGTCATGCATATTGATGGCGAAGGGCCGCTGGTCGGCCAGCGCGCCGGCGTCGACCCGCTCGTTGAGCCAATACAGCGTCACCGCGCTGCGGGTGAGCCCTTTGATCAGCGTCCAGGGAATCGGCGCACGCCCGCGTCCCTCGGGCAGTTTCGTCGGGTGCATGCCCAGCGAGCCGATGCGCGGCAGACCCAGCAGATCCAGCCCGACCATCTGACTGAAGCCGAACACGCACAGGTAATCCGGCGCAGCTTTGCGCACCGCCTCGACGATCGCGGGATGATTGATATTGTTGGTGCGCAACAACGGAATGGCGTTGTCGTCGCACAGCGGACCCAGGTCCGTGTAGCCCGAGCGGTCGCGCAGGCTGGCGTCGTAGCCGATGGCCAGCACCGGCAGCGCGCCGCGACGGATCATCGCCCGCAACAGTTCGCGCGAGCCGACCACGCCGCCGGCGAACACCACGCGCACGTTGCGCTCGACGAACGACAGATGCAGCGGCAGTTCGTAGCGCTCGCCCTTTTTTACGTAACCGGCCTGATCCAGCGCCTGGGCCATCGCCGGATTCTCCGCCTTGACCAGCACCCGCCGCACATGCAACAGGTTGAGCGCCTCCAGCCCACCCGCCGCGGCCAGCATCGCCGCCAACGACGGATCGCTCGCCTGCAATTCCGCCACGGCCCGCTCGCCGTCGGCCACCGCCGAAAACTCGCCGCGTCGATTGCCCGCCTCGCCGGTCAGGATCATGCGTCCGAGATCGGACTCCACCCGCGTTTCCAGGTCGGTCAGAAACGTCGTTTTCATACCATCTCCCAGGTCAGGATGTCGTCGGCCTCGATATCCACGCGCGCCTCGCGCCCCACCACCAGCGGAATGTGCCGCGGATGAATGCCCCAGCCGGGTCGCTTCACCGCCAGCATCCGCTCCTCGATTTTCGCGCCCTTGGCGATGGCGCAGGCCGCGACCAGACTGCGGCGCGCGCCGCGATGAAATTCTTCCTCGCTCGCCGTATGCCGCTTGACGGCCGAACCCAGCGCCTGCTCGGTCTGGCGGATCGCCTCGATCATCGCGCGCAGTTCGTCGGGCTCAAGCGCGAAGGGATGATCCGGCCCCTCCATCGCGCGCGAGAGCGTGTAGTGCTTTTCGATCATGCAGGCCCCGCGCGCCACGGCGGCGACGTCGGCGACCAGCCCCATCGTGTGATCGCTGTAGCCGACCGGCAGGGCGAAGGCCTGGCGCATGGTGTCCATCGCGCGCAGGTTGATGTCGGCGAACTTCGGCGGATAGCCGATCGCGCAGTGCAGCAGCACGACCTCGCGCCCGCCGGCGGCCTCGATCGTCGCCAGCGCCAGCTCGATGTCGGCGAGGTCGGCCATGCCCGTCGAGAGGATGATCGGCTTGCCGGTTTGCGCGCAGGCCTTGAGCAGCGGCAGATGCGTGATTTCGAAACTGGCGATCTTGAAGGCGGGCACGCCCACCTTGTCGAGCTGCTCGACGGCCTCCAGGTCGAAGGGTGTGGAAAGGAAATGCACGCCCCGGTCGCGGCATTCGCGCGCCAGACCGGCGTGCCATTCGCGCGGCATCTCGATGCGCTTGATCAGGTCCCAGGTGTTTTCCTTGAGGTGCTCGAAGTTCGGCGCCTTCTTCGAGTACATCGACTCGGCGCTGTAGGTCTGCCATTTGACCGCGTCGGCGCCGGCGGCCACGGCCGCGTCAATGAGTTTCAGCGCGATGTTCCAGTCGCGGTTGTGGTTGCTGCCCGCCTCGGCGATCACGTAACATGGATGGTCCGGACCGATCGCCTTGCCGCCGATGATCACCTCGTTCATTGCCGTCTCCTCAACCAATTGTCGGTCAGCTTGGCGATGCGCTCGGCGCCACGGCCGTCGACCAGATGCCGGCCGTTCGCGCCCATCGCCAACCGCAGGTTCGGCGCGCCCAGCAGCAGGTGCAACTCCGCGCGCAACTCGATCGGATCGTCCGTATGCTTGAGTATCCGGTGTACGTTCAGATCGGCCCAGCGGCGCGCGGCGGCGACCTGATTTTCGGCGGTGGGAATCAACAGCGCCGGCCGGCCCATGTAGGCCAGCTCGCTGGCGGTCACTCCGCCCGCGCTGATCGCCAGCGTCGCGCGCACCATCAACTGCGGCAGTTGCGACGGCGCGTGATGGACGAGCACCTCGCGTCCGCGCTTGCGCGCTTTTTCCGCCGCCTGCTTGATCAGCTCGAGCGTCGGCGATTCCGGGCCGATGACCACATCCACCGCGTAGGGCTCGTCGACGCCGGCCAGCGCATCGACCACCCAGGCCGTTTTGTGGCCGATGTCCGACGCGCCGAAGATGATCAGCAAGCGCGGAAACGCATCCGGCTCGCTTTGGCGCTCCTGCCGGATCGCCTTGCGCAGCGGCATGTAGTCGAGCCCGAGCAGCAGATTTTCGTTGCCGTCGGCCAGATACGTGTCGCGATGATCCTCGGCGGTCACATTCGGGTTGATCACCAAATCGGCGCGCAGACCGCGATCGGCCATGTCGTCGATGACGCCCACGCCCACGCCGACGGCGCGCCATGCGGCCAGGTAATCGTTCCGATACAGATAGGAATCGACGAACACGCCGGCCGGCCGGTCGTCCCGGCGCACCTCGGCAAGGGTAAATTCCGGACCGGCCGCCTCGGGCTCGAATTCGTACTCGCGCGCCAGAGTCTGCGCCGGCGCATCGCCGTGCAGCAACAGCTTGACGCGAATGCCGCGTTCGCGCAGCGCGTCGCCGATGCTCAGCAGGCGCATCAGGTGGCCGAAACCGGTGGTCCGATCCGCCTGCGTCCGCAACAGGACCAGCGGCGAAGCGGCGGATTGTCTGTCGTTGTTTTTTTCGTTCAAAATTGTTTTCACTCTGTTGTGATGACGGTTGTTAGTGATATTACAATGGACCATACCCGTTAAGGCAAGGGCAAGCCGATTGGAAAAGGAGGTTTTTCCGCGATGGGTGTGAAAAAGGCCCCGATCGTCGGCGCAATCATCCAGGCGCGCCTGGGTTCGTCACGCCTGCCCGGCAAGGTGTTGCTGCCCCTCGCGGGCAAGCCGCTGCTGAGTCACGTCATCGAACGGCTGCGGCAATGCAAGCGGTTGGACAAGATCATCGTCGCCACCTCCACCGCACCCGACGACGCCAAGCTGCTCGAATTCGCCGCCGCCGAGGGCGTGGATTCCTTCGCCGGCAGTGAGAACGACGTGCTGCAGCGCTTTCTCGACGCCGCCGCTGCGTTCAAATT
>CALBTQ010000741.1 GCA_937967875.1 uncultured Pseudomonadota bacterium | reverse complement strand
GACGACGACACAACCGACGACGACACGATGCCGGTCGACCCTTATGAGGGCATGGCTCCAGCCGGCAAAATCATCGACGACATCCTGGCGATTTCCAGCCATCCGAGCAAAGACACCGGCTACAACTGGCAGAGAGATTTTCAAATAACCAAGCTTGACGAAGCCGGCATCCGCTTGCTGCGCACCGACTTCAGTTGGAGCACCATCGAACCGGCGACGATGCCTGGAATTTCGCCGGCTACGACACGTTGATCGATTTGCTCGACGAAGCGGGCATCAAGGTCGACGCGCTGCTCGACTACGGCGTCGGCTGGGCGATGCCCGGCGGCAGTCACGACGAAATCGATCCCGCAGCCTGGGCCGACTTCAACGGCACGGTCGCCGCGCATTACGCCGACGTGATCGACATGTACGAAATCTGGAACGAGCAAAACACCGAACGTTTTTGGAAGCCCGAACCCAACCCCGGGCACTACGGCGAATTGCTGAAAGCGGGTTACACGGCGATTCATGACAACGACGACACCGCCGTTGTGCTTTTCGGCGGCATGTCTCCCTTCGACATTTACATCTTCGGCGAGCATTGGATCTGGAATTTCCTTTATCGAGTCTATGAGGAGCATCCGGACGTTTGCAATTACATGGATGCGCTGGCGATTCATCCCTACACATTTCTCCAGCAAACCAGCCCCGAATTGACCGTCGACCTGGGGATCTGGTCATACGGCAACATCGAGGAAATGATCGATCACGCCCGATCGTTGCTCGCCGAGATCGGCTGTCCGGAAAAGCCGCTGCACCTGACCGAGATCGGCTGGCCGCACTACCTGATCGGCCAGGCGCGCCAGGGCGCATACCTCGCGCGCGGGATCATGATCTGCGCCGCCAAAGGCGTGCAAAGCCACTTCTGGTACACCTTCTGGGACAACGAAATTCACAGCATGCCGCCCACCGAAGACACCTTCGGCCTCTTTGGTTATCCGCGCGAGGATGAAATCGACAAACCTTCCTTCCGGGCGCAACGGGGCCTGCATTGGCTGTTGGGATCGTCGCGTTTCGCCGGCGACCTGGGCGCGGCGCTGGCATGGGAAAAGGTCCTGTACGCGCTGGCCTTCGTCGACGACAACGACCAATGGACGATCGGTCTGTGGAACAGCAGCGCGTCGGGCGGCAGCGTTTCCGTGACCGTGCCGCTGCATCCCGACAGCGACGGCGCGTGGGAATTGTACGATCAGGAAGGCACGTTGATCGACTCGGGCGTGGCCGCGTCCGGCGAGGTGGAAACAACCCTTTCCGGCAACGTCGTTTATCTGCGTTTTACCGCGGATTGATCACCGCAGCAGATCCAGCAGCATCAGCGCGTTGGTTACCGCCTTCGCCTCGAAGTGATTGTTGGTGAAGGCGTAGGTGCGCTTGGTCAGGTTCTCCAGCATCTTGATCTTCGGCGTCCACTCGGCCAGCTCGTCTTGCGTGTACAGGTAATTGTAGCGCTCATACGCGTGCTTGTGCTGGAACCACTTTTGCGCATTGCGGCCGTGAAAGCGCACGTAGCCGATATCCGAAGTCGCCACGGCCGTCGGCGGCAGTAGGCCCTTGAGCTGCGGTTCGTCGACGTTGCACCAGCCGAAACGCAAGTCCTTGAGCAGCTCGAAGGTCTCCTGCTTCAGCCAGCGCGCGTTGCGCATCTCCACGACCACGTCGCTCTCGCCCAGGCGCTCGCGCAGATTTTTGAGGTAATCGCGGTTGGCCTCGTTGCAGTGAAAGGAAAACGGAAACTGCGCCAGCAGCGCGCCGAGGTGATTTTGTTCGCACAACGGCGCGCAGGCCTCCAGAAACGCGCGGTAGTCCTCAGGCGCAGCGGTGCGCTCGTGGGTCATCGCGCCGTGCAGCTTGACCACGAAGTTCACGCGTCCTTCGCTCTTGTCGGCCAAGCCGGCCATCGTGCGCGCGGTGGGCATGCGGTAGTAGGTGAAGTTGACCTCCAGCGCGTTCAGTCGCTGCGCGTAGTAGGTCAAAAATTGATTCTTCGGCAAATCCGCCGGGTAAAAATGCCCCCGCCAGTCGTCGTAGGAAAAACCGCTGGTGCCCACGTAGATCATGAATTTTCTGTGGCACATCACTGCGCGCCGGTCAAGACCGGGCGAGCCGCGCACCGCGTGACATTCAGTTAGTTTTTATTTTATAATCTTTCCATCAGGAGGTTTGAAATGGGAACATCAAACATCCGCCGGACGAAAGCAGCCCTCAGACGCCTGCCGCACATCGCCGCCTCCCGCTTCCGTCGCTGGCGAGAAAATCCGCTACCGTCAATCGTTCTGGCCATCGCCATCGCTCTGACCGCGATCTTCACCGCGGCGCAACTGCACGCCAACAGTTATCGCTTCGGCCTCCAAATTCGCAAATTCTCGCCGGACGGCGAACGGCAGTTCAATAAATTTCTCAGCCAGGCGAAAAGACTCCCCGATCTATATTTCAACAAGGACGGCGATATTTACGTCGAAACGTTCGACAATTTAATCAAACTCGACAAGGACGGCAATGAACTCTGGTCGCAAATAGTCAACCTTTACCACCTGAAGACCGACCGAAAAAACAATGTATATTACGACACATTCAATGACTATCTTGCCAAAGCGGACGCCGACGGTTTTATCATCTGGAAATATTTTCTTGATGAAAAGATTTGGGTCGAGAACATTTTTCTCAACAAGAACGACCAGCCGTTGCTCTTTGCCTCTGTCTTTCGATATGCCGGATCCTACGAAAAGATCGGCCACAGCATCATTCAATTTGACGAAAACGGCAGTCCACAATGGGAATACTTTTTCTCATTTCAGGAAATCAGTTATGAGGACGCCGGCTATGCCTACTTCGACCAGGACAACAACCTCCTGCTATTGCCGATCGACGGCAGCATAACCGACAACAAACTATACAAATTCGCTCCCGACGGAGAGCTTCTTTGGCAACGCGACATCGACTTTCCAATCCAGCGAGCGGTCGCGAACGACATCGACATCATCTACCTCGCCGGCAACGATCTGTTGACGGCCGTCGACATGGAAGGCGCTTTGTTGTGGCAAATTTCTCTGCCGACCTTTTATTCCGGCGCCTATCAGGACGATTACGGAATGTCCGTCGATTCCGCGGGAAACCTCATGCTCGCGACGAGCCAGGCTTTCCCGGATCAGGAACTCCAAATCAGCTTCACAAAAATCAGCCCGGATGGAGAAATCGTCTGGAGCTTATCCTTCAATAACGATTCCGCTTCTTGCGGCTCGCCTCCGTCGGCGGCATTCGACGTCGCCGGCAACGCCACCATTCACTTTCTTGGTTGTCCCAACGAAGCCGATCGTGTGAATTGGCACATCTACAAAATATCGCCCGACGGCGAATTGCTGAGCGAACGACAATTTCGCATCGACCTGTTAACCAACGAAAACGGCGTTGCGATCGATCCGAAAAACAACCTTTACATCAGCAATCGCGTGTACGGCTATTCGGAAGATAAAATGAGCCTGACCTGCGGTTGCGGACCAAATGAGGAAAACGAAGACCTATAAGTTTTCTATCCACTGGCGGAAGTATTCGCCGACCTCATCGTCGGCATCCTCGCCGATCAGCAAACCGGCGTGACCGTAATCGTCGCAGTAGCGACTGGCGCGGTCGAACACGCGATGCCGTTTGTCGGCGCTGCCGATGCGATCGAGCATCTCACGCGAAGCGACGGCGGGAAACAGGTTGTCCTGCCCGCCCGACAGCAGCAAAACCGGGCACACCAGCGACGGCAATCCGGCGCGATAATCGAGGCGCCCGTCGTAGCTGTTCCACTCGTTGTGTTCGGCCCATCGCGCCGCCTGCCGCGTCACGCCGACCGACATAGGCTCCAGCGCCTGCTCGTAATAGCGCGCGACGGTCGGACGCGCCATGTTATGTCCGTTGCACAACAGCACGTCGAACAGACTTTCGCGCGTGCCGATAAACGGGGCCGGCGCGGTCGCGCCCTTGTGCGTGGGCGTCGCGTCCAACAACGACAGATGATCCAGGCGCGCCAGCAACGCGCGGTGCAATTCGTTGAGCGGCCCGAAGCCGTCGGCGACGCCCCACCCGGCCAGCGCCGCTATCTCATTGGGTGCGGCCGCCGCGTAAGCGAAGCAGACCAGTCCGCCCAGACCGTGTCCGGCAAGGACGACCTTCTTGCCCGGATACCGCTGTTTGACCGCCGCCACGATCGCCGGCAGGTCCTGGTGCACGTGCGCCTCGAACGTCCAATCGGCGCGGCGGTCGTTCCACCAGGCCGGTTTTTCGCTCAACCCCTGCCCGCGCAATTCAGCGACGACCACGCCCAAATCGTGCGCGGCCAAACGATCCGCCAGGCCGTGCCGCTCGTCCAACGCGAACACACGCCCGTTTTCATACAGGTCGGGAACCAGCACGATCACCGGGGCGCCCGGTTGCGGCGTCGCGCCGTAATGTTGCAAAGCAAGCGTCCAGCCGTCCGCGGTGACCGCCGTGGAAACCGGCGCTTCGTATTCCCCCGCCGTACGTTGCGCCGAGCCCAGGCAGGCCGCCAGCAGCAACGTCATGCACAAACTGAGAAAAGCGAAGCATCGACGCATTCGTTATTCCTCGAATGTATCCGATTTAACCAGCTCGAATTCGCCGGTCTGTTTTAACGGATTGGTCAGCACGCCGGTCATCCGGTTGATGTCCGGGGTGAACTTGCCCTCCAATGAAACCGAGCGCGTTTCGCCTTCGTTGATGCTGCCCAGAGTCAGGGAGATCGAATTGCGGTTGTAATGCCCCGTGTAAACGATGTTGCCGCCGCCCATGATCACCTTGAGCACCTTGGGCTCGTCGACGCGCTCCAGCGAGTATTTGTTCGGATACAGCTTGCACTCGAACATGCCGGTCAGCTTGGTCCCGTCGGGCATGAATTTCGTGGCGCATTCGACCTCGCGTCCGTCGATATCGGTGAACGTCGCCTGGTAGGGACCTTCCAGCACATAGTGGTTGTGAATGTATTTCGGACCGGCAATCAACACGATCAGAAAAAGCACCACTTGCGGCGTCAGCCATTTCAATAGGAACGGCCCGGTTTCGATTTTCTTTTTCGCGCCGCCCTTGGATTTCATTTTAGTGATGACGACATCGTCTTCCACCGGCGGCGGGAGGAAGGGTTCGGGTTCCTTCTCGGGCGGAGCCGGCGAATGCTCTTTCAAGCTCAGATCGCCCGCCGCCATTTTCGGCGCCTTGGGCTTGTCCGGAGCTTTCGGCGCGACCGGCGGCTTTTTGTCGGCGCCGTATTGATGCGGCGCCAATTCCAGATCGAGACCGCCGCCGACGGATTTCTTTTCGTGCAAAGCGGCGGTGGTTTCCTGCAGGTCGTGCGGGTTGTCGCTGGGATCCATCAGCCATTGCTGCATGGTGCCGACTTCCACCTTGCCGCCTTTGGGCGCTTCGACGGGTCGACCATTGGCGT
>CALBTQ010000740.1 GCA_937967875.1 uncultured Pseudomonadota bacterium | reverse complement strand
ATCGTATTCGGTGACTGGAGTTCAGACGTGTGCTCTTCCGATCTCTGCGTTTGCGCAACAGAGTTATAGATCAGAGTGTTCCAATCGAAGGCGTGGATGCGTTCCGGGCAGTAGCCGTTGGCGGTAAAGCGCATCGATTGGGCGGCAAAGGCGTCGCCCTCTTCGAGGAAACCGTGCGCGAAGACGATGGGCGGCCGGGAGTCGTCGCAGCCGGGCGTATCGTCGTCATCGTCGGTCGTGTCGTCGTCGTCGTCGGATGCGTCGTCATCGGACGTGTCGTCATCGTCGGATTCGTCATTATCATTATCGTCGTCATCGTTGCCGGCGCAGGCGGCCAGACACAGCAGCAGACACAACGCCCAAACGGAAAGCAAGCGAACGATCATCGGTTCGACCCCCCGGAGTGACAGGCGAGATGTAACACACTTTCGCCCGGCGCCAAAAGGCGGCCGGGTTGTGTGCAATTCGTCCGCCAATCATAATCGAAACCAACAAGCAGGCGGATGAACATGTTCCTGACGAAACTCAAATCGCTGTTGCCGAAGGAGCCGACCGACCGCGGGCGGATGCTGCGCCGGTGTCTGCTTTATTTCCTGCTGATTCCACCGCCGCTGGCGTGGCTCGAACAGTTGCTGCGCGGGCCCACGCACGTTTTGTGGGGACGCGACCTGCTGCTGGAAGGGCTGGCCGGCTACGGTTTCGTCGCGGTCTTTCATGTAATATTCGGCGTGATCAAAGTGGTGGTGCTCAGCTTGAAAGCCATCGGATTCATCCCGATCGCCCTGCTTCGCCATGCCTGGATTTCCTTGCCGATCACTGTCGCGCTGATTGTGCTGTTGATCGTCCTTAAACGAAAACATTGGTTGACGCCGCTGATGGACGCGGTGCGCTGGGCGATAGTCGGCATCAGAAGTTCCATTTTTTTTCTCGGCCTGTCGACGCTCTGGTGGATCATCGCGGCGTGGCAAACCGAATTGACCGCCGTGCTCGCGCTGGCCGTGCTGATCACGGTGCACCTGCGTGGGCAGCTCAAGCATGTGCATCTGTACTTGCTGGTTTTAACCTGGGCGACGCTGCCGTTGTTTTTCGTCATCGATCGAGCTCAACGCTGGACGGCCCGGCCGGTGATGGTCGAGCGGTTGTCCGCCGAGGCCTGTTACGACGTCGCCTGCAATGAACGGGACGAATGCGGGCTCGCACCGGCCGAGAGCAAGCAGGCGGAGATGTTCGTCGCGGGCAGTCGGCAGGCGTTGATACAGACCGGCGGGCCGCAGCGCCTCGCCGTCGAGCCGCACGGGTTGCGGTTTTTCTTCGCCAATTATCACGCGGGCGAAAACGCGCTGACGATTCACTCGCCGGGCGGCGATCGTGTGGTGACGATTCCCGGTTGCGACAATGCAATCGACGTGAATTTCGATTCGTTGCGCGAGACGGGGTATCTGGCCTGCGAGGCCGGGCGCAACGGGCAGCAGTACGTGCCGGTCAGCGGGACGGTGCGGGTGCTGGCGCATACGCGCGGCTTCCCTTATGCGTTGGCGGCGAGCGCCACGCGACTTTTCGTCACGCAGGAATTTTTCGTCGGCAAGCTGGGCGAAGCGGTTCCCGGCGGCGGCCGCGTGATGGCGATCGATCTGAACACCGGCGCGCTGAGCAAAGACCGGCGCTTCGGGTTGATCGTCTGGGGCGCGGCGTGGGAGGAAAACCGTCGCCTGCTCTGGGTGGCCAAACCGTTGACCGGCGAGGTGTTGGCGCTCGACGAGGAGCTGAACATCCTGGCGCGGATCCGCGTCGATTACGGGCCGCGCGATCTGGCGTACGATCCGGGCCGCGATCGCGTGCTGGCCGGCAATTACCTGACCGGCACGATCAGCGTGATTGACGCGGCGACGAAAAAGAAGCTCATCGAATTGCGACCCGGCAATCCGTTTGACGCCGGGCAATTGCGCGGCGTCCACGTTTCACCGCGCGGCGATCAATACCTGTGCAACGGCCAGGGATTGTTGCGCCTGATTCGCCGGGACGAACCGTTTTGAAAACGAACATCGATTCTTGACGCTGTGCACGATCTGCCGTTAAGATCGAGCCCGCCATGCGGCTGGATTTTCCAACCATTGGAGTTTTCAGCCGGG
Source organism: uncultured Pseudomonadota bacterium (assembly GCA_937967875.1). Lineage (GTDB taxonomy): Bacteria > Lernaellota > Lernaellaia > Lernaellales > Lernaellaceae > CALBTQ01. The sequence goes on along the minus strand of CALBTQ010000740.1, from coordinate 3,354 downwards.
CGACGCAACCGGGACGGACAGCGAGGGAGCAAGTGCGCGGCTCCGGTCTTCCGGCTTGAGACAACAACGGCACGTACACCGCGAGGGAGAGCGCCATGGCTCACCGAACCTACCCGAAGTTTTTCTCCGACTGCATCACCACGCATGAAGAGGCGATGAAAAAGCTCGTCGTTTCCGGCGTGCGCCTGGGATCGGGCTTCGCCGTCTCCGAGCCGTATCGTTTCTACCGCGATCTGTGGGATCACATTCAGCGCGAGGACCTGACCGACATCTCCATTCGCCAGTCGATGTTCATGGGGCCGCACCGTCTATGCGTGGGCGACGCGCTGCGGGCCACAGGCATGCTCGAAGGGCTGGCGAAGAACGCGCCCGGGTTCCTCAAGGGCGCGGCGCGCCAGGCCAACGCGGCGACCAAGAAAATCGACGGACTGCGCAAGCTGATCGAGCACTTCCGTGAGATCGAGGAGCGCCGCATCAGTTTTGTTTCGCCGTTCATGGGTCCGGCCGAGAACATGGTCATTCCCGACAATCGCCTGACCCGGTTGATGGCGCCCGAGTATGTGGGCCGCAATCGTTCGCGCATGGCGTTCGCCGACATGCAGGTCGTGCATTTTCCCGACGGTGTGGCGGCGATGGCGCGCGATGCGCAGGGCAATCCGCTTTACGACGTGCTGGTGCTGGTGATGACTCCGCCCAACGAGAAAGGCTTCCTCAGCCACGGGCCGGGCAACGGCGGCAACGGCGCGATGTTGGAAATGTCGCTCGACGACGAGCGTGTGAAAATTCTGCTGTACGTCAATGAAACGTATCCGTTCACCTACGGCTACAACGAGGCGACCAACCACGAACACATCGACCACTTCAAGCCGGCCGCCAAGCAAGGCCGGTTGACGGTCGTGCTCGACGATACGCCCGCGCCCGCGCTGCCGGCGGGCAGCATGGACCATCCGTCGGCCGACGAGTTGGCCATCGCCGAGAACGTGGTCAACCACATGGAGGTTTACCGCGAGTTCACTTACGGCCGGGCGATCCAGGTGGGCATCGGCGCGACCGGCGTGCTGGCGATCAAGAAGCTGCTCGACTCAGGCTGGACCGGCCGCAGCTACACCGAGATGCTCGAGCCGTTCACCTATAAGCTGTACGAGGCGGGCAAGATACAAGGTTCGCACTTCATCGAAATGGACGGCCGCCGCACCGAGCTGGACGGCAAGATGGTCTGCACCTTCACCATGGGCGAGCAGGGCAGCGATTTTTATCAGAAGCTGCACGAGAACAAAAACGTGATCATCGCGGCCTCGCGGCGGGTGGTCATTCCCGAGGCGTTTTACGGCGGGCTGGGCATCAACAACATCCTCTCGCTGGATTTTCAGGGGCACGTCAATTCCGGCGGGCGCGACAAGAACACCTACAGCGGCATCGGCGGCGCGGCGATGATCATCCGCGGTCTGGCGCAGGGCGGAGTGTCGTACCTGTGCCTCAAATCGACGCACCGCACACCCGAAGGCAAGCTGCGTTCGTCGATTTTCCCCTTCCTGCCCGAAGGCACGCCGATCAGCGTGATCGGTCCGGACATCTTCGGTACGCGCGACAATGCAGCGGTGTTTCTGGCCACCGAGCACGGCGTGGCGCAGATCAACGCGCGCACACAGGGCGAGTACATTCGGCAGATCATTTCGGTGGCCGATCCGCGCTTCCGCGACGATTTGAAAAAGGCGGCGTGGGAAGAGTTGCGAGTACGTGTTTAAAAGGGATCGATGATCGTTGCGACGCCGTCGGCGAAGGCGCTGGCGAAGAACGAAACCGCTTGTCGCCGCGCGGCGCGCGCCACCGCGTTTGTTTCCAACAAATGGTTATGCCGGTAGGTGTCGTACTGGTACACCGCCGGGCCGGTGAAGGGCGCGACGGCGATCGGCAGTCCGTCGATCGGGCAGTAGATCGGCTCCAGCAACGTCAGGCCCAGCGCCCGTGCCAGTTCGCCGCCGCCCGGCTCACCGATGATGTGATCGTGCGCGGCCATCTGCTGCAGAATGTTTAACGAAGATCCGCGCGCCAGCACCGCGGGCGCGAAGCTGTAGGAATCCGCGCCGTCGACGATCGACAGATACAGATCGTAATACAGCCGCCAATCGCCGGGATACTCGAAGTTCAATCGCCGCGCCGCATCGTCCAGCGTCTGGCGCAGCATGCGGCCGATCACGTCGTCGTTCTCTCCCTCGAAGACCATCGAGCGCCAATTGGCCGCGCCGACGTTGAGCAGGTAGGTATCCACGCGCGGCTCGACCGCCGCGAGAATCGCACCGTGAATGCTGCCCAGGCTCATGCCCGCGTAGGCGATGCGCGTAACGTCCAGGTCGGCAAGGCCGTCGCCGCCGCTTGCCGCCGGGGCCAGATCGAGATCGGCCAGCTCGTGCAGCAGATACAGCAGCCACATCATGTCGCCGATGCCCTGCCGGTAAGCGTCGCGCACGCGGCGGGCGTCGGTCAGCGGCGTGGGCAGGTAGGTGCGCATCTGATCGAAAGCCGACAAACCCAGCGGCGTTTCCATGCGCGCTCCGTGGTGCGCCCAGTCGATGGCGATCGTGGCGATGCCCGCAGCGGCCAGATCGCGCGCGACCGGTTCGCCGAAGCGGCGGTCCTGCGCCAGGCCGTGCGCGTAAATCACCACCGGATACGGCGGCGTGCCGGATGCCGGCAGCGTCAGACGCAACGTGACTGCGGACGTGCCGTTGGTCTGGGGCGCGCCTTGTGCGTCGTAGGTGAGCAGGCCGTCGTTGAGCCAGTCGACCGTGTCGTAGGTCGTCTCCCACATAGCGTCGATGGCGAGGGATTGCCCTTCGACTTTTTGCCAATCGCCCGCGTGCGGCGGATCGTCGTCGGCCCGGGCGCGCAGTTGTTCGCCCATCGACAGCAACTCGGGCGTGATCGTCTGTGTGTGGAAGATCGTCGCACCCACCACGTCGTCCGGGGAAAGATCCAGGTGCGCGAGCAACTCGGCGAACTGCGGCGCAAGGCGTTGCTGCGCGGCGAGCGTTTCCCCGTCGGCGGCGACGGAATCGTCGAGCACGGCTACCAGGGAAGCCGGCCGCTCGTAGCACATGCTGTCGGTTGTGCGCAGGCGCGCGAGGGCAAGGCAGGCGTAAGTCGTGTTTTCGTGCAGGGGGAAGGTCGGCGCGAGGCGCAGCAACTTGCGCTCGGGCAGGTAGCTCGCCTGCACGGCGATCGGTGAGCCGTCGAGCGCGGCGCACAACACGGCGTCGTCGGGCGAGGGGTCGGCTCCGGTCGGCAGCATGGCCGCGTCGGGCTCGGCGTCGACCGGCAGCCCGATCGGCGTGGAGGAGCCGAAGCCGCTCCGGG
>CALBTQ010000739.1 GCA_937967875.1 uncultured Pseudomonadota bacterium | reverse complement strand
CCCTCCACGGCGCTCTTCCGATCTACCAACGGGTAGGTGGCGACGACGAACTTAAGCGCGAGCAGGCCCAGGCCGTCGAGACTATCCGCGCCGATCAGCATGCCGATCAGCGGAAAACCGATCATCAACATCGATTCGATCGGTCGCGTCGCCAGCAGGTAATGCCACAGCTTGCGCATCAGCGTGAATCCGGGAAATTGTCGGGCAAAAAGTCGACCGCGTACTCGGCCAGCTTGACCACCTCGGCTACGCCGTCCTCCGGATTTTTCGGCGTCGGCATCCAGGTGATGACGTAAGCGGGTAGGTCGGGGTGATATTTTCTCATGAACTCTTCATCGCGGCTGCGCCCGTAATTGACGTAATACAACCGCTGGTCGTTGAGCAACCGGCTGGTCGCCGGCCGCCCCACCACCCAACTGTCCTGGAAATTGTAATCCTTGGCGCCCTTCAGGTAGTAGTTGGTGAACACCACCGCCCGTTCGGGAACGTCATACTGTTCCAACACCTTATCGAATTGGCCGACGTTGTCGCCGACCCGCGCCAGCGCGCGCACCTGATACTGATGAAAGGTGATGAAGGAAATCGCGCACGATAACACCACGAACAGCGCCAGGCGCTGCCGGGCCCTCTCGCGCGGCATCCAGTACATCAAGAGACGCACGGCCGCCTCGAAACCGCTGACGGTCAGCAGCAGCAAGATGACGCTCAGTTCGTAATACAGCACCGGGCCGGTGTCGGACACGCCGGGCCAGAAGTAGAAGAAGTACACGCCGAAGGTCAGCAGCACGCTGGAAAAGCCGATCCACTCGATCACTTTCTTATCGCGTTTAAGCAGCCAGGCGAGCACGAACAGCAGGCTGACCGGCCAGCCCAGCAGCCACCAGTTGAGGCGCAGCAGGTTGTTGACCATGTTGGTCAGACCGGTCGTCGGCTCGTGCACGATGTGCCAGGTGCCTTTGCCGAAACCGAACGGATGCTTGAACGGCGTGCGGCCTTCGCCCCAGGCCGCGTGGTAATTGGTCTTGAAGATGTCGCCGTTGATCGCGTAGTTGAGCGCGAAGGTCGCCGCCAGCGTCAGCAACACCATCGCGGCGAGGATGACGATCTTCGGCCACTGCTTTTTCGCATCGCGGAACAGGACGTACGCCAGCGCCAATCCCGCCGGACCGCCCGCCAGCAGCGCCGTTGTCGAACGCACCTGGAAAGCGAGGAAGAAAAACACGCCGGCCAGCAGCGCGTCCCACCAATGGTCATCTTTCCACGTGCGGTGTGCGAAAAAATAAAACCAGGCGAGGAAACACATCGTCGCCGGGTGGCTCAGCAGCGTGGCGGAGGTGGTCAGAAACATCGGGCTGATCGTCAGCAGCAACGCGGCGATGAACCCGAGCTTCGGCCCGTACAGCCGTCGGCCCAGCAGGAAAATTGCCACGATTGTCGCCAGCGCGGCCAGCAGCGTCAACAACCGCGGGTAACCCATGAGCAGGCTGGGCAACAACAGCATGCTTTGTCCGAGCGGATACTGTCCGAAGATCTTGCCGTTGTTGACGAGAAACACGTTGTCTTCGAAAAGCCGGTCCTGCAACGGCGCTTCGTCGGGCAGGCTGGGCAACGTCAGATGCCCCGCTGCGAGAATGCGCGACTGGAACAGGTAGATGTTTTCGTCATCGGTGATCGGCCGGTTGTCGAGAATAAAACGACCGCAGCAGAAAATCGCCGCCGCCGCGACGAGCAACAGCAGCGGCAGCAGCATCCGGACGCGGCCGGGAGCGAACAGCCAGTTGCCGACTTTGACCACCGTTTTGCGCAGCAGATTCTCGAAGGCGAAAATCATGAACACGGCCGTCGGCAGCATCGCCAGCAGGGCGATGGCAAAAATCTTTTCGCTTTTGGGAATCAGAATCGACCAACTGATGCCGGTTTCGCTCCAGCCGTACCGATGCATGGCGGCGAAGCCGTTGTTGAGAATCGACAGCAGGAAAAAGCCGGCAAAAAACAGCACGATCCACTGCACCCAGAAAAGGCGCGAGAAGCGATGCGGCGCTTCCTCTTCCGCTTCGACGAAATCGAAGGTTTCGTCATCCGCCGGCGCGGTTGGGGTGTGCTTGGTTTCCGGCTTTTGCGTTTGGCGTTGTTCGCTTGTCATCGGTCCCCGATCGTTGTTGCGAGCTCTGAAAAAAAACGCCTAAGGATAGCTGAAAGCCGCGCGCCGTGTCAACGCAAGCTACACGAAAGAACGCCGATAATTCGATTATGTACAAGAGCTTTTCCGGTACGTCTCTTGACTTTAACGACGCACCGTGTTACTTGTCCGATCAAGCCTATTTAGTGTTATTCGGAGTTTACATGTCGAAACAGCGGGTGATCAAGCGTTATCAAAACCGCAAACTATACGATACGGTGGCCTCGACCTACGTCACGTTGGACGATATCGCGCAGATGATCAAAGACGGCGAAGACGTGCGCGTAATCGACAACAAGACGAAAAAAGACCTCACCGGCCTGACGCTGACCCAGATCATTTTCGAGGAAGAGAAAAAGCAGAAGAGCATTCTGCCGCTGGCCGTGCTCAAGCGGATCATCCAAAGCGGCGGCGAATCGATCAGCGAATTCGTCGACCGGCACATCGTGCCCGGCCTCAACAGCCTGAGCAACGCGCGCAGCGAAATGGAAAAATATGTCAACAAGCTTATCCGCCGCGGCAAGATCGAGCCCGAAGAGGGCCGCCGGATGATGTCCGAATGGTTCAACAGCAGCCAGAAGGGCCTGGAAGACGCCTATACGCGCGTCGACGGGCACGTCAGCGATCTGCTGGACATGCTCAAGGCTCTCGCGACGCTCAGCCGCGACGTGACGCACCTCGAAGATCGCATCGAGGAACTCGAAGCCAAATTGGCGGAGTACGAAAAGGGTAAAAAGGACTAATCCGTTTCCCGTCGCCGCAGCCGATTGACCGCCTGATGCGCCACGCGCGTCGTTTCCGGAATCCGATAGCGCGGACATAACGAGAGCGCCAGGGTGCGCGCCGTGTGAAAATCCATGCGGTGCCCGGGGCTGACGTATAGCGGCGCCGTGTCGTCGCGCGTGCGCACGAGTTGCCCGATTCGTTCGCCGTCATGCGTCAGCCAAGTCCAACGTCCCTTCATCGCGCCCGGCTCGCGTCCTTCGCCGATCAATCGGCTTTTCGCCAAACCGACGCTCGGCCGGTCGTAGAGCACGCCCAGGTGGCAAGCGAGGCCGAAGCGACGCGGGTGCGCCAATCCTTGACCGTCGCAGGCCAGCAGGTCCGGCTCGCCGTTCAGCTTGGCCATCGCGGCGGCGAGGATGGGGATCTCGCGAAAACTCAGCAGACCGGGAATGTACGGAAACGCGCTGCGGCCGGCCGCTTCGGCGATTTCGAGCACTTCCAATTCGGGGTAGCTGAGCAGCGCGGCGACGGCGTAAAAACGATCGCTGCGCAGATTGTAGGAAACGTCCAGCCCGCACACGGTACGCAGGGGCGGCAGATCTTCGGCGAGCGCGACGCGCGCGGCCAACTCTTTTTGCAGCGTCACCGCTTCGGCGGGGGACAGATCCCAGCGATGGGCGATGACTGGCTTCATCTCAGCGTCCGGTCGAGCCGAAGCCGCCGGCGCCGCGCTCGGTTTCCGGCAACTCGTCGCACACTTGCCAATCGGCCTGCACGACCGGCGCGAAAACGATCTGCGCGATGCGCTCGCCGCGCTGCACGACGAACGGTTCGTCGCCGATGTTGGCCACGATGATTTTCAATTCGCCGCGGTAATCGGCGTCGATCGTGCCCGGCGTGTTGGGCAGCGTGACGCCGTGCTTGAGCGCCAGGCCGCTGCGCGGACGAATCTGCGCTTCGTAGCCCTCGGGAATGGCCAGCGCCAGCCCAGTGGGAATCAACGCGCGCGCGCCCGGCTGGATCGTCACCGGTTCGTCGACGGCCGCGGGCAGGTCCATACCGGCGGCGTGCGCCGACTGGTAAGCGGGCAGCGGCAGCCCGGCGGCGTGCGGCAATTGCTTGAGAACGACTTGAATGCGTTGCATCGTCTTCCTTTAACAAAACAGGCGCCGCATGGGCGCCTGTCGGGGCTTACTCGTTCACGTTCGGACTCAGTCGGGGGTGTACCCTTCGATGACGTCCTCCGGTTTGACGCCCAGGGCCGCTTTACGGCTCAGGCGCACGCGGCCGCGCTCCTCGTCGATTTCGATCACCTTGACCAGCACCTGCTGGCCGAGCCTGAGCACTTCTTCGACCTTCTCCACGCGGCGGTTGTCGAGCTGGCTGACGTGAATCAGGCCGTCGGTGCCGGGGAGGATTTCGACGAACGCGCCGTAGCTTTCGATGCGCTGCACGGTGCCCAGGTAGAACTTGTCGAGTTCCGGCACGGCGGTCAGATCGCGGATGATCTTGATCGCGCGTTTCGCGGCTTCGCCTTCGGTCGAAGCGATCAGTACGCGGCCGTCGTCCTCGATGTCGATCTTCACGCCGGTTTCCTCGATGATCTGGCGGATCACCTTGCCGCCGGGGCCGATCACGTCGCGGATCTTGTCGACCGGGATGTTGATGGTGGTGATGCGCGGCGCGTAGGGCGACAGGTCGGGACGCGGCTTGCCCATCGCCTGCTTCATGCAGTTGAGGATGTGCAAGCGGCCTTCTTTGGCCTGCATCAGCGCGTCGTGCATGATCTGCTCGGTCAGACCGGCGATCTTGATGTCCATCTGAATGGCCGTCACGCCTTTGAAGGAACCGGCGACCTTGAAGTCCATGTCGCCCAGGTGATCCTCGTCGCCGAGGATGTCGGTCAACACGGCGTATTCGTCGCCTTCCTTCATCAGACCCATGGCCACGCCGGCGATCGGCGCAGTGGTCTGCACGCCCGCGTCCATCAGCGCCAGGCTGCCGCCGCAGACGGTGGCCATCGACGAACTGCCGTTGGACTCGAGAATGTCGCTGACCACGCGGATCGTGTACGGGAATTCCTCTTCCGGCGGCAACACGCCGTTGAGGGCCCGACGGGCGAGGTTGCCGTGCCCGATTTCACGTCGGCCCGGACCGCGCAGAAAGCGGACTTCACCGACCGAGAAGGGCAGGAAGTTGTAGTGCAGCAAAAAGCGCCGCCAGGATTCGCCGAGCAGTCCGTCGATCTTCTGTTCGTCGGAACTCGTGCCCAGCGTGATGGTGACCAGCGCCTGCGTTTCGCCGCGGGTGAACAGCGCGCTGCCGTGCGTGCGCGGGAGAACGCCGACCTCGATCTCGATCGGGCGTACGTCGGTGAAGCCGCGACCGTCCAGGCGCACCTTCTCCTTGAGCACCATGTTGCGCATGATCTTGGTCTCGACCTCTTCGAAGCATTCGCGGAAAGCGGGAATGCTCAGCGGGTCGTCTTCCGGCCGGCCGGCGTTGAGCTCTTCGTAGAGCGAATCGCGGGCCGCATCGACGGCCGCGTAGCGCGCCTGCTTCTGCTTGACGGTGATCGCCTCGCGGATGCGCTGCGCGCCCAGTTCCTCGATCTTGGCCAGCAGTTCCGCGTCGGGTTCGGGCGGCGTGAAGACGAGCTTCTCCTTGCCGACCGCCGCGCGCATATCTTCTTGCAACTGAATCAGCGGCTGCATGTGTTGATGACCGAAGGTCAGCGCCTTGGTCAGCGTTTCCTCACTGACGTACTTGGCTTCGCCTTCGACCATGACGATCGCGTCCGCGCTGCCGGCGATGACCAAATCCAGTTCCGATTCGTCCATCTGCTGGTGCGTCGGATTGACGATGAAGTTGCCGTCGATCAGACCGACGCGCACCGCGGCCAGCGGCCCGTTGAAGGGAATCTCGCTGATGTGCAGCGCGGCCGACGCGGCGGTGATCGACATCACGTCCGCTTCGTTCTGATCGTCTTTGCTCAGCACCGAGGCGATGATCTGCAGTTCGTTGTAAAGTCCTTTGGGGAAGCACGGACGCAGCGGCCGGTCGATCAGGCGGCTGGTCAGCGTTTCCCGTTCGCTCGGACGTCCCTCACGCTTGAAAAAACCGCCGGGAATTTTACCGGCGCTGTAGGTGCGTTCCTGATAATCGCAGGTGAGAGGCAGGAAGTTGGCGCCTTCCCGCGCGTCCTTGGCCATCGCCGCCGTGGCCAGCAACATGGTGTCGCCGGTGCGGGCGATGACGGCGCCGTTTGCCTGTTTGGCCATGCGGCCGGTTTCCAGGCTGAACGGTGTGCCGTAAAAATCGATTTCAAACACTTTTTTGTCGGTTAACATACCATTCCTCTCGTAGGCGACGACCCAAGCCGCACGACCGTACGGGCACTTGAGGCGCATAGGCGAACGCCGCCCATGATTCGTTTCGTATCCTTGATTGTGACATCTGAAGAAATAATTTTACTTCCGAATGCCCAGTTCAGCGATGACTTTGCGATAGCGATCATAATCCTTGTTCCGCAAGTAATTTAACATGCGGCGGCGCTGACCGACGAGCTTGAGCAGACCACGACGCGAGTGGTGGTCTTTTTTGTGCGTCTTGAAGTGCTCGGTCAAGTAAGTGATGCGATCGCTGAGCAATGCAATCTGAACTTCCGGGCTGCCAGTGTCACGCTCGTGATTACCGAATTTGCCGATGATTTGGGTTTTTCGGCTGGCATCCTGAGCCATTCTCTCCAACTCCTTCCGTACTGCTTTTCAGCTTGTGTTTCGTACTATACTAATTGATGCTTTTCTACGTCAATTTGACGCAAAGCATCGGCAAAATGCAAGCTCCCTTTTATGCGCCGGGTTCGGTGAAAACCCGGAGCAGTTCGAAGGGAGAACTTGACTGTTCGTCATTCGTTTCGCCGGCGTCGGCCACGGCTTTCGCCAGGGCCAGCAACCGTTCGTTTTCGTCCACCAACCGCACCACGTCGCCGCGATGAAAATCGTCGGCGGCGAGGATCTCGCCGACCGGCGGACGCACTCCGTGGGTCACTCCACAACCGGCCGACGGAGTTAACTTCACCTTGTGGTAGTTCGTCAAGGCCCGATCGAGAGAAATTAAATATTCTTCTTCTCGGCCCTTTTCGGTCGCCGCAGTCAGTTCTTCCAACGTCGCAGCGCCGCTGACGGAGAATTGCCCGCTGTGTGTGCGCCGCAGGGCGCTCAAGTGTCCCAGCGTGCCCAGGCGCTCGGCAATGGCCGCGCCCAACACGCGGACGTAGGTTCCTTTGGAACAAACGACGCGAAAACGCAGGCGCGATTCTCCGCACTCCAACAGAGTGAGCGCGTGAATATGCACGATTTTCGCTTTTCTTTCAACCTCTTTTCCGCGACGGGCCGCGCGGTGCAGCGGAGCGCCATTAACCTTGATCGCCGAGAACATCGGCGGCGTCTGCTCGAACTCGCCGGCCAGCGAGCATAAAATACGTTCCGCGTCGCGCGCCGTAAACGACCCGACGAGCGCGGTGTCGGTGATTTTCCCGGTGTGATCGAGCGTATCGGTGGCCGCGCCGAGCTGCAATTCGGCTTCGTAGGTTTTGTCGGCGTTGAGCAGAAAATTGGAAATTTTCGTCGCCTGGCCGATCAGCATCACCAGCAGGCCCGAGGCGAAGGGATCCAGCGTGCCCGCATGCCCGACCTTGCGCGTGCCGTACAGGCGGCGGATTTTGTACACCATATCATGGCTGGTCGGACCGATGGGCTTGTCGAGCAGCAGCACGCCGTCCACTAACCCTCCAGAGCGGTGAGCAGGGCGGTCACCAGGCGCTCGCGTACTTCGGCCAGCGTGCCGGTGGCGCGGAAACCGGCCGCGCGCGTGTGCCCGCCGCCGGTGAATTGTTGCGCCACCGCGGCCACATCGGCATTGTTGGACGAGCGCAACGAGCCTTTCACCTGGCCCTTTTCCTTCAACTCACGCAGCAGGTACGCCGCTTCCACGCCCACGATCGCGCGCGGATATTCGACGAAGGTTTCCAACGCGTCGGGCGTCAGGCCCAACTCGTTGAGATCCTCGCCGGTGCAGATCATCCCGGCGATGCGACCGTCGCCGTCCAGCCGCAGGGTCGAGAGTACGCGCGCCAGCAGGCGCAACCGCGCGGCGGATGTGTCGATGTAGATGCGCTTGGCCGCCGTGTGGAAATCGGCGCCGGCCGCCACCAGATCGCCGCAGGCGCGGTAGGCTTCCGGCGTGGAGTTCATGTTTTTGAACATGTTGGTGTCGGTGTACAGGCCCACGTACAGGTTCGTGGCGATGTCCGGCGTGATCGTCACGCCCCACTGACCGAACAGCGTGAACAGAATTTCGCAGGAACTGCTAACCTTGGGCAGCACGATGTTCGCTTGGCCGAAGCCGTCGTTTGTGCCGGGATGGTCGATGTTGACTACGCAGGGATGATCGCTCAACTGTTCGACCAGCTTGCCCATGCGCGCGGCCTCGCCGCAGTCGATGACGACCACGACGTCGTAGTCGGCGAGGGAGGCTTCGCTGACGATCTCAGATCGGAAGAGCACACGTCTGAACTCCAGTCACCGAATACGATC